>JAFDET010000194.1 GCA_019310195.1 Deltaproteobacteria bacterium | reverse complement strand
GTCCTTGGCGGTGTGAACCGCGTCCTCATCCACGTTGCAGAACAGCGCGATCTTCGACTTCACCGCCTTGGGCAGGAAGCGATCGCTGCGGCACAGGATGATGTCGGGCTGGATACCGACACTGCGCAGCTCCTTGACCGAGTGCTGCACGGGCTTGGTCTTGAGCTCGCCGGCGGTGGCCAGGTAGGGAACCAAGGCGATATGGATGTAGCAACAGTTGTCACGCCCCACGCTGGCGCGGAACTGACGGATGGCCTCCAGGAAGGGCAGCGACTCGATGTCGCCCACGGTTCCGCCCACCTCGCAGAGCAGGATGTCCACACCCTGGGCAGCCTCTTCGATACGCGCCTTGATCTCATCCGTCACGTGGGGAATCACCTGAACGGTTCCGCCCAGGTAGTCGCCCCGCCGCTCCTTGGAGAGCACGGCGTCGTAGACCTTGCCGGCCGTGACGTTGTTCTTCCGGGTCATCACGGCGCTGGTGAATCGCTCGTAGTGGCCCAGATCCAGGTCGGTCTCGGCGCCGTCCTCGGTGACGTAGACCTCGCCGTGCTGGAACGGGTTCATCGTGCCCGGATCCAGGTTGAGGTACGGATCCAGCTTCAGGAAGGTGACGCGCAGCCCGCGCGCCTCGAGCAGCGCCCCGACGGAGGCAGAGGCGAGCCCCTTGCCCAACGAAGAGAGGACGCCTCCGGTGACGAAGATGTACTTGATCGGACGCGCGGTCATGCTCCCCTTCACCCCCTAACGAACGGCGACGGCGCCGCTTCGCGCCTGCGCATCGCTCAATCGCACCCCGTGGATCGGCACGAACGGCTCCGGCAGGCCGTCCGCTTCAAAGTAGCCCGTTTCCAGCGTCTCCTCCGGCGTCGTGGGCGTGCCGGTCCCGACGCAGGTGGCTTCGAAGCACAGGTTCACCGCCTGCACGCGATTGCCGTCGGCGTACTCGATCACCTGACGCGCGGGGTCCGAGTACACGCCGATGAGGCGACCCACCTCGATGCGCACACCGGTCTCTTCGTACACCTCGCGGGAGGCGGCCTCGACGACGGACTCGCCCGGCTCCACGTAGCCGCCCGGGAGGCCCCACTGACCGTTATCGCTGCGGCGCATCAGGAGCAGCTGGCGACGCTTCGGGTCGCGCCACACCACCGCCGACACGGAGAGACGAAGCTCCTGCGGATCCTTGGCGAAATAGCGCGTCATTGCGCGCTCCAAGCCGCAGCGGCCTCGTTCATGATTCACCTGTAGGGCGGTTCGATGGTTTATAACGCGCGCGCCCTCGGGCTGTCAAACGAGACTCGCTTCGGCTTCAGTACGAACGCCGTTATGCCGATGACGCCGCCAGGGAGGATTGCCTGCATGCGGCTGACACAACTCGCGATCGGAGCCCTTGCCCTCGGCCTCATCGCCGCCCCGGCGTGGGCCCAGGACGACGAGACCATGGAGGAGGACGACTTCTCCCGCTCCTCCACCTCGCTGAACTCCAACTCCCTGCGCGGGCGTTCCCAGCGCATGGATTCGCTGGACACGGGCAAGGCCGACGAGCTGGAGGAGCTGGACACCGGCCGCGCGGAAGGGCTGGGTCAGGTGAATACGGGCCAGGCCGCGACGCTGGACGCCGTGAACACCGGCGCCAGCTCCACCATCGAGCAGGTGGACCGCCGCTGGCAGCCGCCCCGCTGCGACGGGACCCTGCCCGCCGGCATGCACGCGCCCAGCGACGCCAGCGAGGAAGGCTGGACCGTGGCCCTGGAAGAGGCCCAGGACAAGCTCAACCGGAGCCAGCGCACGTGGCGCAGCGTGGAGACCGGTTCCGTCGTGCCGAAGTACGACACCCTGAATCCGCAGATGCGCCAGATCCAGCGCGAGAAGCTCATCCAGAAGAGCCGCGACGACTACGCCGAGGCGCGCTGCGCCCTGGTGGGCATGCTCGAGCAGGCTCGCCGCGCCGGCGTGGCCCCGGGTGTCCTGCGGCCGTATCGGTCGGAGCTGCCTGCGGACCTCGGAGACTGATCGGCGATCCTTAGGCGGCCGAGCCCCTACGCTCGCCTGCGGCTCGCTGCGCGCGCGGCAGCGAAACTCCGTGCATGCCCGGAGCCCGAGGGCCGCGCTTGCGGGCCATAGGCTCGGGTGGCGAAACAAGCCGGGTGGGGCCTTGGGCTTTGGGTCCCTTGCCTACGGGACGAGCGGAGCCTCCAGGAGTCCCTCTGTCTCGGGCCAGCCCTGCATGAGGTTCAGGCACTGGACGGCCTGGCCCGAGGCGCCCTTGACCAGGTTGTCCAGGGCGGCCAGCAGGACCAGGCTGCCGGTGCGCTCGTCCACCACGGCTTGCACGTCGCAGAAGTTACTGCCGCGCACGCTCGCCAGGCTGGGCGTGGCGCCCTCGGGCAGCACCCGCACGAAGGGCTCCTCGGCGTAGGCGCGCTCCAGCACCGCCCTGGCGTCCGCCCCGGACAGCGGCCCGAGCGGCCGGGCGAAGACCGTCGTGGCGATGCCTCGGATCAGCGGCAGCAGGTGGGGCACGAAGGCAATCCGCACCTCGCCGCCGGCCGCCAGGCCGGCCTGCTCCTCCATCTCGGGCACGTGGCGGTGCCCGCCGCCCACGCTGTAGGCGGTGACGTTGTCGGCCAGCTCCGCCAGCAGGTAGTCCTCGGCCAGCTTGCGGCCGGCGCCCGAGACGCCGGAGCGCGCGTCCACGTGAACCGCCGGCTCCACCAACCCCTCGCGCAGGAAGGGCGTCAGCGGGAGCAGCACCGAGGTCGGGTAGCAGCCCGGGGCGGCCACGAAATCGGCGCCCCGGATCCGGTCCCGGTGAAGCTCCGGCAGCCCGTAGGCGGCCCGACCGAACAGGTCCGGGGCTCCGTGCTCCCCGTAGGCGGCGGCGTAGGCGGCGGGATCCCGGAGTCGGAAGTCCGCAGACAGGTCCACCACCGCCGCGCCTCCCTTGCGCAGCGCCGCCACCGTGGGCGCCGAGGCCGCGTGAGGCAGGCACGTGAAGCAGGCGTCGGCGCGATCGGCCAGGGATGCCGGATCCGCCGCCTCGAACACCAGGTCCATGAGCCCGGCCAGGGACGGGAAGGCCTCGCCCACGGACCGCCCGGCCCGCTGCTCCGACGTGGCCGCCACCAGCTCCACGCGCGGGTGGCGCAGCAGGATGCGCAGCAGCTCCAGGCCCGTGTACCCGCTTGCGCCGACGACGGCGACCTTCATGGCTGTCTCCTCGGTTCGACCGCACAAAACAGAACGGGGCGCCGCGCGGGCGCCCCGTTCGGGGAAACGACTCGACGCACCCGTCTAGCGCTTGGAGAACTGGAAGCGCGCACGAGCACCGCGCTGCCCGTACTTCTTGCGCTCCACCTTACGCGCGTCCCGGGTCAGAAGGCCCGCCTTCTTGAGCGGCGGCCGGTTGCCCTCGTCGAACTTCTCCAGAGCCCGGGCGATGCCGTGGCGCAGGGCGCCGGCCTGACCCGAGGGCCCACCACCGCCCACGCGGGCGATGATGTCGAAGCGACCGATGCTCTCGGTGACCTCCAGGGGCTGGCGGATCACGATCTGGAGGGTCTCCCGAGGGAAGTAGTCCTCCATGGTCTTGCCGTTCACGAGCAGGCTTCCCGAGCCGGGCGTGAGCCGCACGCGAGCGCACGAGGTCTTTCGCTTGCCGGTCGCGTTGATCATCGGGACTTCAGCCAAGGGAGAGCTCCTCGGGCTTCTGGGCGGCGTGGGGATGGTCCGGACCCGTATAGATCTTGAGCTTGCTCAGCAGCTTCCGGCCGAGCGCATTCTTGGGAAGCATGCCGCGCACCGCGTTGCGCACCACGCGATCGGCGTGGGGCCCCTTGAGCAGCCGCGCCGCGGTGGTGGACTTGAGATGCCCGGTGTAGCCGGTGTGCCGGTAGTAGGTCTTCTGCTCGAGCTTGCGCCCGGTGAGCTTGACCTTCTCGGCGTTCACCACGATGACGAAGTCCCCCACGTCGGCGTGGGGCGTGAACTGGGGCCGGTGCTTGCCGCGCAGTACCATGGCCACGCGTGTGGCCATGCGGCCCAGCACCTGATCGTTGGCGTCGACCACGAGCCAGCGGGGCTCGATGTCCCGCCGCTGGAAGCTCTGGGTGGCTTTGTGGCTGGTGGCGCTCATGGAGCCGGGATAGGTACCCCACGGCCCGCGGGGCGTCAAGCGCGTTCCCGCGTCCAACTTCTCGATTTCGCAAGGGAACTGCCGAGAGCGCGAGGCCCGGGGGCCCGGGCTCGACGCCCGGGCCCGGCCTGCGTCCGGGGCAGCCCCCGGACGCCCGCGCATCGGCTCGCTCAGCTCGGGAAGGTCCGCTCCAGGATCACGATCCCGCCGTCAAGGATCTCGATCAGCTGTCCTCGCGGGTCGAAGTCCAGCAGCAGCTCGCCGGGGTCGTCGGGGTCGCTGTCCCACTCGAGCTCGCCTTCCACCTCGCCATTGGCGGGGTTGAAGACGGCCTGGATCGTGCCTCGCAGCACCCCGCCCACGATGACGTCGTAGGCGCCCTCGGGAACGTCCTCGATCTCCACCTCGAAGTCCTCGTCGCAGTCGTCGTCCACGTCGAGGTCCGCCTTCCCCTTGGCGCCGGCGATCGCTCCAGTGCTCACCAGGGCCACCTGGGTCTCGCTCTCGGTGCAGAGACCGCCCCCGGGCGCGCCCGGCAGCGGCGGCGTCTGGATGCCGGAGAAGAAGACCGTGTCGCCCTGCTTCACCTCCACCAACGCCCCTTCCGGGTCGAAGTCCAGCAGCAGCTCGCCCGGATCGTCCGGGTCGGTCTCCCACTCGATCTCGCCCTCCACCTCGCCCTTGGCGGCGTTGAAGGCGGCCTGGAGCGTGCCTCGCACGACGCCGTCCACGGTGACGTCGTAGGCGCCTTCGGGAACCTCCTCGATCTCCACCTCGAAGCTCTTGTCGCAGTCGTCGTCGACCTTGAGCTCGGACTTGCCCTTGCCCACACCGCCGATCGCCGCCAAAGGCACCTCGACCTCGGACTCGTCGCAGGCGTCGAGACCGTCGATGGAGGGCGAGCCGTCGCTGGAGGCCATCACGCCCGAAGGCCCTTCGAGCTCCACCAGACTGTCGCGAGGATCGAAATCCAGGGGCAGGTCCTTGCCGGGCTTCTGGGGATCCGCGAAGCGCAGCTTGAACTTGCCGCCCTCCTTCTCGATCTCGAACTCGGCCTCATCCTCGCCATCGACCATGAGCTTGTACGAGCCGGCCGGGAGCTTCTGTCCACTCACGTTCCAGACCTTGTCACCCTTGCTCTTGCGCACGAAGCTGGTCTTCGTCGAGGCACGGGGCGGCAGACCGGAGTCGTCCAGCGAGCCCTTGTCGCTCGCCTGGCTTCCCGCCGGCTCGCCGGGGCCCGAGAGAACGACCGTCAGGACATCCTGGGAAGCGTCGTTCAGGGCGAAGCTCGCCCCCCGCGGATCGCGGGGCAGCATCGGCTCACCCGGGCTGGGGCTGGACGAAAAGTGCAGCTCGGCCGCGCCGGCCTGGAAGGTCGCCCAGGTCGTGCCGTCGCAGGACAGCGTGTAGGTCTTGGTCGGATCCAGGTCTTCGAACTCGAACTCGAGCTCGCTCTGGCCGGACTTGGCCTTGAACGCGACCTTGCCCTCGGCGGCGGGCTGCACGCCGGTGTTTTCGAAGGCGGCCTTGACCTTGGTCTTGCCCTTGGAATCCGCTCCGGCGACGGGCGCCGCCAGGAGCCAGGCCAGGGCCGCCAGGCCCCCGACGAGTTGCAGGACGAAATGCGTTCGCTTCATGGACATCTCCGCCTTTCCCTTCCCCATCCGGGACCCTCCTGCTCTTCGGCTCTCCGCCGGGTAAACTTGGGAATTTTTTCCCAACTCAAGAAAGCTACGACAGGATGTCCGGGCCCGCAAGGCAAACCGAGGAGGATCCCCTGGGTGCCCCCGTGGGGTGCTCGGCGGGCGTGGCCAGGGGGTGCCTAGAGCAGCGGAGCGGCAGGGCAGGATCCGCGTAGCGGACCTCCACCAGCGTGAGCCCGTGGGCCGGCACCGTGGGGCCGGCCGCGCGCCGGTCCCGCCCGGCCAGAACCTCTGCCACGTCGCCGGGCGGGCGACGGCCGCGGCCCACCTCGAGCAGGGTGCCCACGACGATGCGCACCATGTGGCGCAGGAATCCGGCCCCTTCCACCTGGAAAAGGATCTCCCCGTCGCCGCGGGCCTCGATCTCGAAGGAGAAGATCGTGCGCTCCGTCGTGCGCACGTCGCTCTTGACCGCCATGAAGGCGGCGAAGTCGTGGCGCCCCACCAGGGCCTTGGCGGCGGCCCGCATGGCCGGCACGTCCAGGCGCGGCGCCACGTACAGGTGGGTCCGGTTGCGCAGCGGAGAGCGCCCCGGACCGTTCCAGACCGCGTAGCGATACCACTTGGAGTGCGCGTCGCGGATCGGATGGAAGTCGTCGGGCGCGAGGCTCACGTCGCGAACGGCCAGGTCCCGGGGCAAGACCCCATTGAGGGCCCGGAGCAGCGCCTCGGGCGGCATCGAGGTCTCCAGGCGCACGGCTGCCACCTGGCCCTCGGCGTGTGTGCCCGCGTCGGTGCGCCCTGCCCCCAGCACGCTCGCCGCCTCGCCGGTGACACGCGCCAGCGCCTCGCGCAGCGTTCCCTGGACGGTGCGGCTCTCGCCGTCCTGAACCTGCCAGCCGTCGAAATCGGAGCCGTCGTACTCGAGGATGAGCCGGAACGTCCTCACGACACCAGGCGCGCAAAGGGCCGCGCCTCGGCGAGGAGCACGGCGTTGCGGGCCGCCACGTGCAGGCCATCGACCGACACCCAGAAACCCAGCCCACCGCCGGCGGCCCGCAGGCGACCCACCAGCACCACGTCGCGCTCCACGGAGGCGCGCGTGCTGGGCCCGGCCGGCTCGGGCCAGACGGTCACGCCCGGGGCCTTCTCCAGAGCCGCCTGCAGCTCCTGGGGGTCCAGGGGGCGTTCGGTCTCGATCCACACAGACAGCCCGTCGCCGCCGAAGGTGGGAACCCGCACCGACGTAACGGCTACGTCCAGCTCGCGCCGCAGCAGCCGCTGCAGCCCGGCCACGACCCGGGCCTCCTGGAGCGTGGCCCCATCGTCGTCGGGGGGCTCCACGGCCGGCCGGCAATCGAATGCGGCCGAATCATCGGAAACCGGCTGCTGGTTGAAGAGCGCGATGCTCTCCTCCGTGAGCTCTTCCACACCCAGGCGGCCGGCCACGGAGGCGGCCTCGAAGGTGGTGACCACCACGCGGCGAAGTCCGGCCGCCCGCTCCAGAGGCGCCAGCACCAGGGCCAGCGCCAGGGTCGCCCCGCCGGGCCCGGCCACCAGCGGGCGCACCGACTCCGCCGCCGACTCCAACCAGTCGCCCACGAGCAGGCTGACGTCGGGCTGGTCCGCCAGGGCTCCGGAGAGGTCGATGGCGGGTACCCGCGCGCGCAGCGCCTTTCCGGCGTAGTCCAGGGACACATCGGGGGGCGCACACAGGAAGATCAGGTCGACACCGTCCAGCGAGGTCAGCTCGACCTCGACCGGGATCTCCTCGCCGCGCAGCTCGACGCTCTCCCCCAGACTGCTCTCGCTGGCGATCGGGCGCAGGCGGCCGACGGGGAAGTTGCGTTCGCCCAGCACGGCGACGAGCTCACTGCCCAGGGCGCCAGTGGCCCCGATGACGGCCACCTCCAGCATCAAGTTGCTGCTCATGACGCGCCCAGCGCCTCCAGGATGCGATCGCCCATGGCTCGGCAGCCCAGGGTCGCCGTGTCCTGTCCGGGCAGAACGAGATCCGCCGTGCGATGCCCGGCGGCCAACACCTGCGACACGGCCCGGCGCACGTCGCTAGCGGCCTCGGGGGCGGACAGGGAGTGCTCCAGGAGCATGGCGGCAGACAGGATCGTCGCCAGCGGGTTGGAGCGATCCTGCCCGGCGATGTCGGGTGCCGAGCCGTGCACCGGTTCGTAGAGGCCGACGCCGCCCTCGCCCAGGCTGGCCGAGGGCAGCATGCCCAACGAGCCCGTGATCATGGCGGCCTCGTCCGAGAGGATGTCGCCGAAGAGGTTTCCGGTCACGATTACGTCGAAGCGTGCCGGCTCTCGAACCAGCAGCATGGCGCACGAGTCGACGAGCTGATGGTTGAGCTCCACGTCCGGGTACTCGCCTGCCACCTCGTCCACCACCTCGCACCAGAGCTGGGAGACCTCCAGTACGTTGGCCTTGTGGACGTGGGTCACATGACGGCGGCGTCCACGGGCAGCGTCGAAGGCCGTGCGCGCGATGCGCGCCACCTCGGACTCGTCGTAGACCATCGTGTTGCGGGCCTCACGGCGGCCCTCCACCAGGGCGCGGCCGCGGGGCTCGCCGAAGTAGATGCCGCCGGTCAACTCGCGCACCACGAGCAGGTCGATGCCGTCCACCACCTCCGGGCGCAGGGTCGAAGCGCCGACCAGGGCGGGGAACACCGTCGCCGGGCGCAGGTTGGCGAACAGGCCCAGCTCCTTGCGGATGCGCAGCAGACCCCGCTCCGGGCGCGTGTCCACGGGCATGTCGTCCCATTTCGGGCCGCCCACCGCGCCCAGCAGCACGGCGCCGCACTCCCGCGCCAGAGCCACCACGTCGTCGGCCAGGGGCGTCCCATGGGCGTCGATGGAGGCGCCCCCGATCAGGCCCTCCTCGAAGACCAGCTTGCGCCCGTGGCGCTCGGCGGCGACCTCCAGCACCCGGCACGCCTCGCGCGTCACCTCGGGTCCGATGCCGTCTCCGGGCAGGACCAGAATCCGATCCATACGTTAGATCCCCCGCGGCTCGCTCTCGGCGTGGCGCCGCTTGTGCCATTCGAGCTTGTTGAGGGCGTGCACGTAGGCCTTCGCACTGGCCACGATCACGTCCGTGTGAGCGCCGTGACCGATCACCTTGCGCTCGCCGTCGGCCAGCGTGACGGTCACCTCGCCCTGGGCGTCCATTCCACCGGTGATCGCGTTCACCTGATAGCGCACCAGCTCGGACTTCGTCTCCGTCAGCTCGGCCACCGCCCGGAAGACGGCGTCCACCGGGCCGACGCCCTGGGCCGTGGCCTTCTTGCGTTCGCCCGCCACCGTCATCTCCACGGTGGCCGTCGGCGTGGCGAAGCTGCCGGACATGATCGACAGGTCGCCGAGCTCGTAGGTGTCGTCCTGCACGATCACGGCATCGGACACCAGCGCCTCGAGGTCCTCGTTGAAGATGGTCTTCTTGCGGTCGGCCAGGTCCTTGAACTGCTTGAAGACCCGCGCGAGCTCGTCGCCCTCCAGGTGGAAGCCGAGTTCCGCCAGGCGGTCGCGCAGGGCGTGGCGCCCCGAGTGCTTGCCCAGCACCAGATCGTTGCTGGTCCGCCCGATGGACTGGGGCGTCATGATCTCGTAGGTGATGGCGGCCTTCAGCACGCCGTCCTGGTGGATGCCCGCCTCGTGGGCGAAGGCGTTGTCTCCAACGATGGCCTTGTTGGGCTGGACCGCCACGCCGATGATCGAGGAGAGCATCCGGCTCGTGGGGTAGATCTCCTGGGTGGCCACGCCCGTGTCCACGCCCCCATACACGTCGCGCCGCGTCTTGAGCGCCATCACCACTTCTTCCATGGCGGTGTTGCCCGCGCGCTCGCCGATGCCGTTGACGGTGCACTCCACCTGCCGTGCGCCTGCCCGGATGGCGGCCAGGCTATTGGCCACGGCCAGCCCCAGGTCGTCGTGGCAGTGAAGGCTGAAGATGGCCCGCTCGCTTCCCGTCACCTGCTCCTTCAGGAAGCGGATCAGATCGTAGTACTCGGTGGGGGTCGTGTAGCCGACGGTGTCCGGCACATTCAGCGTCGTGGCGCCCGCGTCCAGAGCGGCCTCGAATACCGCTACCAGGAAGTCCCAGTCGGAGCGGGTGGCGTCCTCGGCGGAGAACTCCACGTCGTCCACGTACCCCCGCGCCCGGCGCACGGCCCGATCCACCTCTTCGAGCACCTGCTCCCGGGTCATGCGCAGCTTGTGCTGGAGATGGATGTCGCTGGTGGCGATGAAGGTGTGAATCCGCGGCCGGGCCGCGTCGGCCAGCGCTTCCTGGGCGTGCTCGATGTCCGCCGCCGCCGTCCGCGCCAAGGCACAGATCACCGGCTCGCGAATCTCGCGCGAGATCGCCTTCACGCTCTCCAGATCGCCCTCGCTGGCGATCGGAAAGCCCGCCTCGATGATGTCCACGCCCAGCCGGGCCAGCTGGCGCCCGAGCTGCAGCTTCTCCGCCAGATTCATGCTGCAGCCGGGAGACTGCTCACCGTCGCGCAGGGTCGTGTCGAAGATCAGGACGCGATCGTCGGGGGCCTTCACGGCTGGGCCTCCTCGACCGGCTCGACGATCTCCAGCTCCGGCAGCGGGCGCTTGGCAACCTTGCGCCAGACCCACTCCAGCGGCCCGGACAGCATGTAGCCGCTGCAGAACACGAAGAGCGACAGCATGGGCTCCTGCGCCACCACGGCCAGGCACAGCACGAACAGCACCAGCGTCCCGAAGGGGTGCTTGACGTCGGCCTCCTTGGACGAGCGGTAGGGGATCGAGCTCACCATCAACAGGCCCAGCGCCGCCACGCCCACGGCGA
>JAFDET010000193.1 GCA_019310195.1 Deltaproteobacteria bacterium | reverse complement strand
CCGCACGCCAAGAGGCCCGATCTGTTCCCGGGTCCATCTCGCACGCCGAGGCTCGGGCCCGCGGCCTAGGTGGGTGGGCGACCGGCGGGGTCGGCTTGCTGCGTCGGCGCCCGACGTACGGCTGCGTGGGGACGTGCGTGCGTGATCCGGCCCCCCTCTAGACCGAGTCGCGTCCGGTACTCGGCGCGCGTTCTGAGTCGCGGGTCGAACCCAGCTACGTACGGACCCAATAGTCCGTATCGCCGGAGCCGGGGGGGGCCGCCTGCCTGTTGCTTAGTGACCCCCGTGGCACGACATCGCCTGACCCGCGATGCCCGCCGCCCGGCATGACGCGTGAGTTACCGCCTGCATGCATACCGGTGGCGGAAGGAAGACACACCCATGAAGACGACGATCGCGCTCGTCCTGGCGCTTGCACTCGGAGCCCGGTTCGCGGCGCCCGCACACGCCGACGCACAACCCACCGCCCGGGACATCCAGGCTGCCGTGGACGACTACCTGGCCCAAGCGCAGTCCGACGCCAACCTCGTGGGCGGCGCCGCAGACGCAGGCTACGACCAGGGCTTCTGGATCCGCAGCGGGGACTTCACGCTGAAGTTCAACGCGACGCTGCAGACGCGCTACGAGGCTTGGGTCTGGGACGACTCCCAGAAGCCGCTGCTCGGCGAAGGCGCCAACGTCCAGGGTCACGGCTCCGGGTTCTCGCTCCCGCGCGCCACCCTGAAGCTCTCGGGCACGGCGCCCTGCACGCTGCGCTACTACGTGGAGCTCGAGTTCGGACACTTCGGACGCGATCGCCTCGACATCGGCCTGGATGGCCCGCTCACCGATCCGCTCGGCCCGAGCGCACAGTCCTTCAACTTCGACAGTACCCGTGAGGCCTGGATCCAGTGGGGGAGGTCCGACGCCTTCAAGGTCCGCATCGGACAGATCCGCACCGCCACCACCCGACAGGCCATGGTCGTCCCGGAGTTGCAGCAGTTCGTGGACGTATCCCTGGCCACCGCCTTCGTCGGGTGGACGATGCCCGGCTACACCGACCGGAACCGCGACCATGGCTTCGGCGTCCACGGCACCATCGGCTGCGACCGCCGTTGGAGCTACCTCGTGACCGTGACGAACGGAGACGGCGCGGACTCGATCCGCAACGTCCTGGACACACGCACCTCGGACAACCTCGCCTACAGCGGCCGCCTCACCTGGGCCTTCGCGAATCCGATCGGCTGGCAGGAGGGCGCGCTGCGGCAGCACACCTGCCTGTGGTACGGAGAGCTGGGCGCGTGGGGCTACTACTACGCCGACCGTGTGGACCGCGCGCACGCCACGGTCACGGACGCCGTCCGCTACGGCGCCGATCTCGCCCTCGGCTACAGCGGGTGGTCGCTCACCGCGGCCTACAACGGTGGGCGGGATGAGAATGCCGCGGGCGGCTCGGTGGACTACACCGCCTACCTGGTCCAGCTCGGCTATCACTTCAAGGGCACGGCGTGGGAGCTCGCCGCGCGTTACGACGCGTACGACAACGAGCAGGGCACGCCGCCCTTCGGGGGCGGTCCGCAGCAGCTCCCCTTCGCCACCTCCGGCTCCGTCCGTGAGTTCGCCTTCGGGGTGAACTACTACCTGAACGGCCATGGCAACAGGCTCTCACTGGACGTGTCCTTCGTGGAGGGCAGCGACGCCGGCTCGGCGTTCCTTGGCGACCTGCTCGCCGGCTACCCCGGTGTCGGCGCCAACGGCGCCGGCCAGGGCGCCGAGACCTACGGAACCTTGGTCAGATTCCAATGGCAGCTTGCCCTCTAGGGAGCCGCGGCGCGGGGCTTCGTTTGCACGGTCGTAGGCCCCGGGCCTTCCTAATGCTGGTTCTCACAGGCATTTCGCGAAACGGAGACATCCCCGTTACCCGGCGATGCAACATTCATTCCGGTGCTGGCAGCGGTTGTCTCCCGCGTCGGTATCTACCTTCCTTCTGCCTCGCCGCGGCGCTCTGCGCCGCGGCGAACTTATTGGGGGGCGGCCCCTTTTTTCGGCTCCCCGGGGTCTCCGCGCTGTTCGTGATTTGATGCGGTCGGCCCGCGTCCTCCGTAGCATCGCTCCCCATGCCCAAGGCCGACCTCATCCGGATCCGCGGCGCACGCCAGCACAACCTGCGCGGCGTAGACGTGGACATCCCCCTGCGGGCGCTGACCGTCGTGACCGGGGTCTCCGGGTCCGGCAAGTCGAGCCTCGCCTTCGACACCCTCTACGCCGAGGGCCAGCGCCGGTACGTCGAGTCCTTCTCCGCCTATGCGCGGCAGTTCCTCGAGCGCATGGACCGGCCGGACGTGGATCGCGTCGAGGGCATCCCGCCCGCCGTCGCCATCGAGCGCGCCCAGCCCCTGCGCGGCAGCCGCTCGACCGTCGCCACCATGAGCGAGCTGCTCGACCACCTGAAGCTGCTCTGGGCGCGGGCCGCCGAGCTCCACTGCATCGGTTGCGGCCGGCCCGTCGAGCGCGAGGGGCCCCAACGCGCCGCCGCCGCCATCCACGCCCTGCCGGCCGGCACGCGCCTGATCATCGGCTTCGACCTACCGCTCGACGAGGAACGCCGCCGGGCGGACGCCGCGGCGGACCTGCGGGCCGCCGGCCTGCACCGCATCCTGCGCGGGGATACGGTCGAGGACCTGGCCCCCGATGGCGCCAACCTGCCCGCGGACGGCCGGGCCCGGGTGGTGGTGGACCGCGTGGTGGCCGGCCGCACCGCGCGGGCGCGGCTGGTGGACTCCTTCGAGACCGCCTTCCGGGGCGGCGACGGGCGCGCCGCCGTCCGCGTGCTCGGCTCCGAGGCCGAGGAGACCTGCGACCTGCGCTTCAGCGAGGGCCTGCACTGCCCCTGGTGCGATACCCATCACCGGCCTCCAACGCCCAATCTCTTCAGCTTCAACAGCCCCGTCGGGGCCTGCGAGACCTGCCACGGCTTCGGGCGTGTCACGGGCATCGACTGGGCGCTCGTCGTACCCGACCCGGCGCTCAGCCTGGCGGCCGGCGCCATCCGGCCCCTCCAGATGCCCTCCACCAAGCGCGTGCGGACGCGCATGTGGGCCTGGTGTCGTGAGCAGGGCATCCCCCTGGACGTCGCCTGGGAGGACTTGGCGCCCGCCGAGCGGGACGCCGTGCTGCACGGCGGATCGGGCTGGAAGGGGGTGGCCGGGTTCTTCCGGCAGCGCGAACGCAAGAGCTACAAGATCGGCGTGCGGGTCTTCCTCGCGCGCTACCGCGGCTACCCGCGCTGCCCGGACTGCGGCGGCGGCCGCCTCGGCCCGGACGGTCGCGCCTGGCACCTCGGCGGGTGCACGCTCCCCGCCGTGCTGGCCCTGGACGTCCGTGCGGCCCGCGCCTTCTTCCGCACGCTGCGGACCCCGCCCGGCCTGCGTCCGGTCACCCGGCTCCTGCTCCGCGAAATCCGCACCCGGCTCGACTGCCTCGAGGAGGTGGGCCTGGGCTACCTGGGTCTGGACCGTGCCTCCCGCACGCTCTCGGGCGGGGAGGTCCAGCGCGTGAACCTGACGGCCGCGATCGGTACGCACCTGGTCAATACGCTCTTCGTGCTCGACGAGCCCTCGGTCGGCCTGCACGCGCGCGACAACGCCCGCCTCGTGCGCATGCTGCGGACCCTGTGCGCGAAGGGCAATACGGTCGTGGTGGTCGAGCACGACCCGGCCATCCTGGCCGCGGCGGACCACCTCGTGGACATGGGGCCGGGCGCCGGGGAGCACGGCGGGCAGGTCGTCGCGGCCGGCACCCCCGCGGCCGTCATGAAGGACCGCACGAGCCTCACCGGCGACTGGCTCGCCGGCCGCCGGCGCATGGACGAACCGGAGCGCGTCGCGGACGTCGATGTGCCGACCGATCCCGTGGGCGTGCGCGGGGCGAGCGCCAACAACCTCGACGACGTCGACCTGCTGGTGCACCTGGGCCG
The DNA here is from genome assembly GCA_019310195.1 of Deltaproteobacteria bacterium. GTDB lineage: Bacteria > Myxococcota_A > UBA9160 > UBA9160 > JAFDET01 > JAFDET01. Next base: position 2,154 of record JAFDET010000193.1, on the reverse strand, counting down.
GCTGACGGCATTGAGCGGCGTGAGCGGCAGCGGCAAGTCCAGCCTGGCCCACGACACCCTCTACCTCGCCCTTGCGCGGGCCATCGGACGTCCCGAGGGCACGCCGGGGCCACACCGCGAGGTCGTAGGGGCCGAGCTGCTCGACGACGTCGTGCTCGTGGGGCAGGCCGCCGCAGGCCGCAACCGCCGAGCGAACCCCGCGACCTACACCGGCGCGTGGGACGGCGTGCGCGCCCTCTTCGCGCGCACTGACGCCGCCCGCGAGGGTGGCTTCACGGCCTCGGCCTTCTCGTTCAACGTGCCCGGCGGGCGCTGCGAGGTCTGCAAGGGCGAGGGCCGCGAGCGCGTGGAGATGCAGTTCCTCTCCGACGTCGAGGTGGTCTGTCCGGAGTGTGTCGGCACCCGGTTCAAGCCCGAGGTGCGCGCCGTGCGCTGGCGCGGGCTCTCGATCACCGATGCGCTGGGGCTCACCGTCACGCAGGCGCGCGAGCACTTCGCCGACCAGAAACGCATCGCCCACCGCCTGGGGACGCTCGAGGAGGTCGGCCTCGGCTACCTGCGTCTGGGCCAGGCCCTCTCCACACTCTCGAGCGGCGAGTGGCAGCGGCTGCGTCTGGCCTCGGCGCTCGCCGAGAAGCGCGGCGCCGCGCGGCGGCTCTACGTCTTCGACGAGCCCACGACCGGGCTGCATCTCGAGGACGTGGCGGTGCTCCTGCGCGCGTTGCGCCGCCTCGCGGACCGCGGGCACGCGGTACTCGTCGTGGAGCACCACCTGGACGTGTTGCTGGCCGCCGACCGCGTCGTGGACCTCGGACCCGATGGCGGACCGGACGGTGGGCACGTCGTTGCGGACGGCACGCCGGAGGAGGTCGCCGCCGGCGAGGGTCATACCGCGCGCTTCCTGCGGGCCGCGCGCCGCGGCGGGGCCATCCGGCCGCGCCGGCGCAAGATCGTCTCCCAGGATCCCGGCGTCGTTCGGGTGGAGGGAGCCCGCGAGCACAACCTGCGCAACATCTCCGTGGACCTGCCGCGCGACGCGTTCGTCGTGGTGAGCGGCCCGAGCGGCTCGGGCAAGTCGACCCTGGCCTTCGACATCGTCTTCGCCGAGGGGCAGCGCCGCTACATCGACACCCTCTCGGCCTACGCCCGGCAGTTCGTGGGGCAGCTTGCGCGCCCGGCGGTGGATGGGGTGAGCGGCATCCCGCCGACCGTGGCCATCGAGCAGCGGCGCTCGCGCGGCGGACGGCGCTCCACCGTGGCCACCGTGACGGAGGTGGCGCACTTCCTGCGCCTGCTGTTCGCGCGCGCGGGCCAGCCCTGTTGTCCCACCTGCGGCCGCGAGCTGCAGGCCCTCTCGCCCGATGCGCTCGAGGACCGCGTCGTTCAGGAGTACGCGGGGCAGAAGGTGCGGCTCATGGCGCCGCGCGTGCTCGGCCGCAAGGGCTTCCACCGGGACGTATTCGAGGCGATGGCGCGGCGCGGGCACGCGACGGCGCGCGCCGATGGCGAGATCGTCGCCACCGAGCCGCCGCCGGCGCTCGACCGCTACCGCGAGCACGACGTCGAGGAGCAAGTGGCGCACGTCGTCGTGGACCGGCGCGCCCGCCGCGCCTTGCGCGCGCACCTCGACGAAGCGCTCGAGCTCGGCGGCGGCGCCGTGACGGTGGTGGACCGCGACGGCGCGGCGCGCACGCTGTCGATCCGCAACACCTGCCCGCGCGACGGCACGACGGTGCCCGAGCTCGATCCACGCCTGTTCAGTCACAACAGCCGCCGCGGTTGGTGCCGGACGTGCAAGGGCATGGGGATGCGCGCGCACGTGGATCCCAAGGGCCTGCCCGTGAAGGAGGAGCTCTCCCTGAGCCGCGGCGCCGTGTCGTCGCTCGGCACCTTCCCCGGCGCGCGGTCCGCGTTCGTCAAGGAGGCGCGCAGCGCCTTCGGCATCACGGGCCGGACGACGTGGCAGAACCTGCCGGCGGACGTGCGGCGCAAGCTGGTGCACGGCGGGCCCGGCAAGAAGGGCCGCTTCGTGGGCGCCGCGGAGCGCCTCGAGCGCGCGCTCGCCGGTGCCCCCGACGTGGCGATCGACTGGTTCGGCCCGTACGTCACACGCCGCGACTGCGAGGATTGCGGCGGCGAGCGGCTCAGGCCCGA
>JAFDET010000192.1 GCA_019310195.1 Deltaproteobacteria bacterium | reverse complement strand
GACGGGTTGTCGCGGTGGGCGGCGTTGGAGCGCTCGGCCACGGCTCGCGCCGTCTCCAGCGCACGCAGGTGCGGTGCTGCAGCGGTGCCGGCCGCCACGGCCTCGCCCACCGCCGCAGCGGGGTCCGCCACGCCGACTCCCTTCTCCGAGAGCCCGTCGGTGGCCAGCACCAGCGCCCGCACTCCCGACAGCGCGGCCTCATCGGCGACCGCGGCCTCGGCGAGCGCGTCCTCGCTCAGGGATTCGGACCCCAGGAAGCAGCGCGGAGGGCAGGGGCGGCCCGGCTCGGCCAGATCCTCGCCCGCGGCGCCCGAGACGCGGAAGATGTGGCTGTCTCCCACCGACGCGATGTACAGGCGCTGCGCATCCGTGCGCAGGAGCGCCAGGGCCAGGGTGGTGCGGGAGCCCTGACGATCGGGCCGCTGGGCCGCCCGGCGCACCGTCATGTGCGCGTCCCACAGGGCCGGTCGCACCTGCTCCGGCCAGCGCGTGGGCGGGGCGCCTTCCAGCCAGGCCGGCGCGCAGCGCTCGAGCAGCCAGGCGACGGCCGTCTCCGAGGCGGTGCAGCCCCCGTGCGCGTCCGCCACCAACAGCAGCGCGCCGTTCGCGTGGTGCGCGAACCCCACGGCGTCCTCGTTGGGATCGGTGTGGTCGTAGGTCTTGGGGGCGCCGCCAGCGGACAGGGCGATGGCCAGCGGACCCTCGGCCAGCGCAGCGATCGGCCCCACCCGCGGGTGGTCGCGTCCCAGCAGGCGCGCCTCGCGCATGGGTGACGTCGTGCTCCTTGGAGGTCGCGATTGAACCATTAGTATACAAGCCCCATGAGCGTGGACGCGATCGTCATCGGCGCGGGCCTGCGGGGCCGCTTCACCTACGGGGGCTGGGCGCGCGCGCACCCGGATCAGCTGCGCATTGTCGCCATCGCGGAGCCGGATGAGACCCGCCGCGCCGGCATGGCGGAGGACCAGGAGCTTCCGCCGGAGCGCGTCTTCTCCGACTGGCGCGAGTTGCTGGAGCAGCCGCGCATGGCGGACGCGGTGATCGTGGCCACCGGAGACACGCTTCACGTGGAGCCGGCGCTGGCAGCGCTGGAGTGCGGATACCACCTGCTGCTGGAGAAGCCGATGGCGCCGGATCCCGCGGACTGTCTGCGGGTCGTGCGCGCCGCCGAGCGCGCCGGGCGCATCCTCCAGGTGGGGCACGTGCTGCGACACAGCGCGTTCTACGCCCGGGTGCACGAGATCGTCGTGTCCGGCCAGCTGGGCGACATCGCGACTCTGGATCTGAAGGAGCACGTCGCCCACTGGCACATGACCCACTCCTACGTGCGCGGCAAGTTCCGCAACCGCCGGATCGCAGCGCCGATCCTGCTGGCCAAGTCGTGCCACGACCTGGACCTGCTGGTGTGGCTGGCCGGGGCGCGGCCCCGGCGCGTTGCGTCGTTCGGCAGCCTGACCCACTTCCGCTCGGAGTCGGCGCCGCAAGGCGCCCCGGAGCGCTGCACCCAGGGCTGCCCCGTCCAGCCCGACTGCATCCACGATGCCGTGCGCTTCTACCTGGATCCCCACGACGGAATCGCGCAGATCTGGCCGTGGTCCGACGTATCCCCGAACCCGGCCCGCGAAGCGCGCCGCGAGGCCCTGGAGACCGGTCCCTACGGGCGTTGCGTCTACCGCACCGACAACGATGCGCTGGATCACCAGGTGCTGGCGGTCGAGCTCGACGGGGGCATCATGGCCTCCTTCACGCTGCAGGGACTCGCCACCCACGAGCGCCGCACCTTGCGCATCTCCGGCAGCGCGGGCGAGCTGCGCGGCGTACTCCAGACCGGGGAGATCGAGATCACCCGCCACGGGACGCTCGACACCGAGCGCATCCAGATCGAGGGCTCGGAGATCGGCCACTTCGGCGGCGACGAGGGGCTGGTGGCGCACTTCGTGGACTGCGTGTCGCGCGAGGCGTTGGACGATGCCCTGACGTCGGGCCGCATCGCCCTGGAGAGCCATCTGTTGGGCTTCGCCGCCGAGCAGGCACGAGAGACCGGCAGCGTCGTGGATCTCGACGCCTACTGCAGCGAGCTGGAGGCCGGGATCGGGTAGAGTGTTCGCGTGTCTCGCAGGCAGCACCTCCCGACGCTGGAGGACCCGGTCCGGCTGACCCTGGCACTCTGCCACGAGGTCGCAAACTTTCTCGCCGCCGCACGCCTGTCGGCGCACCTGATCGGTCGTGAGACCGATCCCTCTCGGATCCGTGCCGATGCCGAGGACATCGACACGGTCACGCGCCAGGCCGGGGCCATCGTGGCCCACTTGCGGCCGCTGCTGACGGACGCCCCGGCTTCCCGCCTCTACGTGGACCCGCGTGAGATCCTGGCAGCGGTAGAGCGCGCCGTGACCCAGCCGGCGCCGCGCGGCCCGGTGCTGGATCTGCGCAGCCAGGGCGATCTCCCCGACCTGCGCGTGGACGCGGATGCACTGCACCATCTGATCGTGACCCTGGTGTTCGGCGCCTGGGAGGCCTCGCCGCCCGGTGGGCGGGTCCGCCTGGCGGCCGAGGTCGACGAGGGGGAGCTGGTGTTCGCCGTCACCGATACGGGACGGCCCTACGACGCAGAGACGCCGGATGCCCGGGTAGGCCCCCGTGGTCGGTGCCTGGTGCTGGACGTGGCCGCGACGCTGGTCGGGCGCTGGGGCGGCGGCGTCTACGTGGAGACCGGCGAGGCCGGAACCCGGGTCGAGCTGCGGCTGCCGGTCGCCTGAGGGGGGCTTGCTCCGGCCGAGCGGAGCGCGCTCAGGCCGCCTCGGGAAGCTCCTGCCGGGGCTCCAGCGCCGACGCGGGCGGCTCGCGGATGTCCCACACCAGCCCGACGGCGCCGAGCAGGCGAAGCACGTAGTAGGTGGGATCCCACTCCCACCAGAAGAAGCCGTTCCGGCAGCTGGCCATGTAGTGATGGTGGTTGTTGTGCCAGCCCTCACCCAGGGTGAGGATCGCCAGCCACGGGTTGTTGCGGCTGGTGTCGCCGGTCTCGTAGCGGCGGCTTCCGAATAGGTGCGACAGCGAGTTGATGGTGTAGGTCGAGTGCCAGAGCACCACCGTCGAGAGGAAGAAGCCCCAGGCCAGGGCCGGCCAGCCGCCGAGGGCGTAGATCGTCACACCCACCACGGCGGGAGGCACGAAGTGCCAGCGGTTCAGCCAGCGCAGCTCCGGGTAGCGGGTCAGGTCCTTGATCTCGCGGAAGGGCGTGGGCTCCCAGCGCGGGTCCTGGACCCAGCCGGCGTGGGAGTACCAGAAGCCGTCCTTGGGCGAGTGGGGATCCTTGCCCGGCACGTCGCTCTCGCGGTGGTGGATGCGGTGGATGCCGGCCCACCACAGGGGCCCCTTCTGCACGCACGTGGTTCCGAGCAGGGCCAGCACGAACTGGAACGCGCGGCTGGTCTTGTAGGTCTTGTGGGAGAAGTAGCGGTGGTAGCCGCCGGTGATGGCGAACATCCGCACCCAGAACATGGCCAGCGCCAGCGCGAGGATCCCGGCGCTGGGCTTGGTGAACAGGGCCATGAGGGCCAGACCGTGGATGCCCCAGTAGATGAGGGTGGGCAGATGGGAAAGCTTCGAGTAGAAGCTCTCCGCGTCCAGGGTCTCGCGCGGGGACGCGCTCGGCGTTGTCATCTCGGCTCCTTCCGTCCCGTGGTGCCGTGGGCAGCGTTGGGCTCGTCGCTCTGCACCGGGACGGGGTCCGCCGGGGGCCGCTGCAGGCATCGCTGAGCATAAGGACCCCTTCGGAGGCCGCGACGGGATCCGTGTCAAAGTTCGGTAAAAGCGAACCCGCCGGGCGATTCACCCAGCGGCGAGGGGAGCACCTTGCGCGCCGGCGGCTGTGGCTGGACACTCCCGGCCCTGCTGCGCATCGACGACGCCGAACGGCAGGCCTGGCAGGAGGACGGCTTCTTCGTGCGGGAGGTGGTCTTCTCGGAGGAGGAGATCCGGGTCCTGGGCGAGGCCGCCGAACGCGTGGTGGCTGAGGCTGCCCGCGCCGCGAAGGACGTCGGCGAGGACTACGAGATCGACGGCAACCGCTACCAGCCGGCCGCCGGCGCCCTGCTCCAGTACGAACACGCGCCCGGCTCCGCAACGTTGCGGGTGATCGAGCCCTTCCACCACCTGGATCCGGCCTTTGACCGCCTGGTGGACGACCCGCGCCTGGTGGAGCCCATGCGTGACCTGGTGGGCAGCGAGCGGGTCGCCCTCTGGACCGACAAGCTCAATCTCAAGCGCCCGCGCCAGGGCTCGCGCTTCCACTGGCACCAGGACTCGCCCTACTGGGCGCACGTCTCACCCCACGTGGACCAGCTTCCCAACGTGATGGTCGTGCTGGACGACGCCCGGATCGAGAACGGCTGCTTCCGCGTGGTGCGGGGCAGTCACCGCAGCGGGATGCTGCCGGGCCGGCAGGACCAGGGCACCCTGGGTCCGCTCTTCACCGATCCGCGTCACTTTGACGAGAGCGCCCAGGTGCCCATCGAGGCTCCGGCCGGGTCGCTGGTCTTCTTCAGCGCCCACACGGTGCACGGCTCGGAGCCCAACCGCTCGGACCTGGCGCGCCGCGCCTGTGTGCTGACCTACCAGCCCGCCGGCCACCCCATGTTCAAGATCGAGCGGGAGCGCGAGGTCGGCTAGCCCTTCAACCCGGCCGCGCGCTGGAACTCGGCGCGCATCTCCTCGAACGTGGTCGCCACCGGGAACTGGGGGAAGTCGCGGATCACGTTGTCCGGCGGCCGGAACAGGATCCCGGCGTCGGCGGCGGATAGCATGCTGGTGTCGTTGTAGGAGTCGCCGGTGGCGATGGTCGCGAAGTTCAGCTCGCGCAGGGCATTCACGGCGCGGCGCTTGGGGTCGTCGATGCGCAGCCGATAGCCCGCCACCCGGCCCGCCTCGTCGATCTCGAGCTGGTGGCACAACAAGGTCGGCCAGCCCAGCTGGCGCATCAGCGGTGCGGCGAACTCGTAGAACGTGTCCGAGAGGATGAACACCGGAAAGCGCTCGCGCAGCCAGTCCAGGAACTCCGCGGCGCCGGGCAGCGGCTCCATGCCCCCGATCACGTCCTGGATCTCGCGGATGCCCAGGCCGTGCTCGTCCAGGATGTCCAGCCGGTAGCGCATCAGCTTGTCGTAATCGGGCTCATCGCGGGTGGTGCGGCGCAGGGCCTCGATCCCGGTGCGTTCTGCGACGTTGATCCACACCTCGGGCACCAGGACCCCTTCCAGGTCCAGGCAGGCCACGTAGACGGCGTCTCCCACGACTCCTCCTCGGTTGGGGCCCAGACGGTATCCGCCCGCCGGCCTGCGGCGCAAACGGAGTTCCGGCTCCCGGGAGGGCTCTTCGCTAGATTCGACGGGATGTTGCAGCGACGGACGGGTATCGCGGCGCTGGCCGCCGGCGGGCTCCTGGCAGCGGCTTGGGGCTGCTCGGATGGAGAGACTTCCCGGAGCGGCTTCGAGGCTCGGCCCGTGGTCGTGGAGATCGTCGAGGTTCGTCCCCAGCTGCTGCGCGAGATGGTGGACCTGACCGGCCAGCTCGAGGCCGAGCTCTCGGTCAAGCTGCGGCCCGACACCGCCGGCGTCCTGACCTCCATCGATTTCGCCGAAGGCCAGGCGGTGGAGCAGGGCGACGTGCTGTTCCGCATGCGGGACAGGGAGCAGCGCGCCCGGCTGCGCGAGGCCCAGGCGGAGCGGGACCTCACGCGCCAGGTGTACGAGCGCACCCGCAGCCTCTCCAAGAAGGACATCGCCTCGGCGGCCCAGCTGGATCGCGCCCGCGCCGAGCTGGAGCGGGAGACGGCCCGGGTCGAGGCGGCCGAGGCCGAGCTGGAGCGCACCACGATCCTGGCTCCCTTCGACGGCATGATGGGCGCGCTGTTCGTGGCGCCCGGCGCGCGCATCGAGCCCGACCGCGTGCTCACCCAGATCGACAAGGTGGACCGGCTCCAGGTGGTGCTGAGCCTGCCCGAGATCGCCATCGGGCTGGCGCGGCCCGGTATCCAGTTCGAGTTCCAGGTGGCGCCGTACCCGGGCGAGACGTTCGCAGGCGAGATCTACTTCGTGGCGCCCACCGTGGACACGGCGACGCGCCG
>JAFDET010000191.1 GCA_019310195.1 Deltaproteobacteria bacterium | reverse complement strand
TGATCGTGTGCGGGTTCATCAGCCTGTGGCACATGCCGCTCTTCTTCCTGCTGGCCGGCTGGTCCGCGGCCGCGTCGCTGAAGAGCCGCGGTGCGGGCTCCTTCCTCCGGGAACGCTGGCACAAGCTGGCTATTCCGCTGGTCGCCGGCTGCATCCTGTTGGGACCCGGAATCAAGTATCTGGAGCTCCAGTCGGGCCTCGACCTGAACCACCGCGGCCTGTGGGTGAGCGAAGAGCTCCAGGCCAGCTTCCGCTCGGTGATCCCCAAGGACCTCCCCGTCGCAGCGCCGTTCCACGAGGGATTCCTGGAGTTCCTGCCCAGCTTCTTCACGGACATCGACCGCTTCACCTGGTCGCACCTCTGGTTCCTGGCCTACCTCCTCACCCTCACGCTGGTGCTGCTGCCCGTGTTCGCGCGGCTCGCGAACCGGCCGAGCCCGTTCACGCGGATCTCGCGGCTGCAGGTCTACCTGCCCATCGTTCCGCTGGCGCTGATCCAGCTCACCCTGCGCGAACGCTTCCCCGGGCCCTACAACCTCTACAACGACTGGGCCAGCATCGCGTTCTACGCCACGTTCCTGATCTGCGGCTTCCTGATGGCCGTGGACCCGCGACTCGAGGAGCGCCTGAGAGAAGAGTGGAAGCGGGCGCTCGGCATCGGGCTGGCCGCGACGGGCGTGCTGCTGGCCGCCGTCGTCGGCCTGTTCAACTGGACGCCGGCCGTGCTGGCGGGAACGGCCGTGACGGGCTGGTGCTTCGTGGTGGCGTTGCTGGGCTTCGCCCACCAGCGGACCACCCGCTCGAGCCCGCGGCTGGACTACCTGGCCGAGTCCGCCTTCCCGATCTATCTGCTGCACCAGCCGGTGATCGTCTTCCTGGGCTACCCGCTGGTGCAGCTTCCGCTCGGCGTGGGTACGAAGTTCGTCCTGCTGCTCAGCGGCTCCGTCGCCGTGACCCTGGCGATCTACCACTTCGCCGTTCGGCCGTTCGGCCCCTCCCGTTACCTGGCCGGCATGAAGCCGCTGACCCGGCGCGCGGCACCCGCGGCAACGCCCGCACCGCGCGTACCGGCGCTGGGCAGGTCCTGAGCCGTGCGCCGGACCTTCTGGACGTTCGCGCTCGGGCTGCTCCTCCTGACGCCCGCGTCGGCCCACGCCGGCGACCCCACCGGCCTGTGGTGGGCCGACGGAGGCGCCGCCCAGGTAGAGATCGTGCGCTGCGACGAGGCCCTGTGCGGCAAGGTGGTCTGGCTGCGCTCGCCCTTCGACCTGAACGGCTGCCCGCTGCGCGACGAGAAGAACCCCGACCCGGAGCTTCGCGGGCGCGACGTGCTGGGGCTCCAGCTTCTCCACGGACTGCGCCCCTCCGACACGGATGAAGAAGAATGGAAGGGCGGCCGGATCTACGACCCCGGCGCCGGCCGCACCTACCGCGCCGCGCTGCGCATGGACGGCCCGGATCGGCTCAAGCTGCGCGGCTACATGGGCATCCGGCTGCTGGGCCGGACCACCGACTGGATCCGCGTGAGAGAGGAGATGCAATGCAGGGAAGCCATCTGACGCTTCGCCACTTCGTTCCGCTGGCGGGGTTCGTCCTGCCCACCGCCATCATGGGCTACGGGATCATGATTCCGCAGAGCTGCATCGCGGGGGTGAACGAGCTGACCGTGGGCTTCGCCGGCGCCATCGTGGGCGCCTGCGTGACCTACTGGGTCGGACTTCGCGCGCTGCTGCGCGAGCGAGCCGCGGCCGATGAAGCCTGAGTGGATCGCGCGCCAGTCGAGCCGGCCGCGGGGTTGGCTGGGCCAGATCGTGGCACGTGTGATGTCCTACGAAACGATCCAGGTCAACCGCATCGCGCTGGACGAGTTGGAGGTCGGCGCGGGCGAGTCCGTGCTCGACGTCGGCTGCGGACACGGCCGCACGCTGGCGGCGCTCGAACGGGAGGGGAAGGCCGGGTTCGTAGCCGGCATCGACCCCTCCGAGGTCATGGTCTCGCTTGCCTCGCGCCGGCTGCACAAGGCCATGGGGCGCGGCCGGGCTGAGATCCAGCACACCGAGAGCAGCCGCATCCCCTACGAGGACGGCCGCTTCGACGCCGCGCTGGCGGTCCACGTGCTGTACTTCTGGCCCGATCCCGCCGCGGACCTGGCGGAGATCCGCCGGGTGCTCCGCCCCGGCGGACGCCTGCTGCTCGGCTACCGACCCGACGACGCAGCCGCCCGCGCGGCACTTCCGTCCTCGGTGTACGCGCTGCGCTCCACGGCGGAGGTCGAGAAGCTGCTGCTCGCAGCGGGCTTCGACAGCGTTCACACGCACGTACACCCACTCGGCGAGGCGCCCTTCGCCTGCGCCCGGGCCGAAGTTCTCGCCGCCTAGGAACCGGACCCGCGGCCGATCGGGTAGCGGCCCGGGTCGGCGGAGAAGGGCATGACGAGCAACCGGCCCAGGCCGGCCGGCGGACCGTCCTGGAGCTGCTCGACGCCGATGGTCATGTCGCCGTGCCCCGCTGCGGGCTGGCCGCGGTAGGTGCCCAGCAGGCGATCCCACCAGGGCAGGTTGAAGCCGAAGTTGCTGTTGGTCTCGCCGCGAACCACGGAGTGGTGCACGCGGTGCATGTCCGGCGTCACCACCACCCAGCGCAGCACCCGATCGAGCCCGAGAGGGACTCGCGCGTTCCCATGATTGAAGACGGAGGTCGCGTTGAGCAGGACCTCGAAGGCGAGCACCGCGGCGGCGGGCGCACCCAGAAGGATCACGACGGCGGCCTTCCACAACATGGAGAGCAGGATCTCCAGGGGGTGGAAGCGCAGACCCGTGGTGATGTCGAAGTCCTGGTCGGCGTGGTGGACCAGGTGCAGGCGCCAGAGGACCGGGACCGTGTGGAAGAAAAGGTGCTGCAGGTAGACCGCCAGGTCGAGCAGGATCACACAGGCGACGAAGACCAGGGGTGCGGGCCAGTCCGCCAGCCGAAACACGCCCCATCCCTGCTTCGAGGCGAAGGCCGCGGCGCCCACGGCGGCGGCGGGAAAGACGACCCGGACGAGCAGCGTGCTGAGGGCGGCAAGACCCAGATTCGCCGTCCAGCGTGTGCGCCGTCCCCAACGCGGGCGGCGGCGCGGCCCCATGCGCTCCCACAGCGCCATGGCGGCAAAGACGACCAGGAAGGCCACCAGACGGAGCAGGGGTTCGTGGTCCAGCAGAGCCTGGCTCATCCCACCATGCTCCCGGGGACGAAGACGCGATGCAAGCGTTGCCCCAGCCCGCGCTAGGATGATCCCGGGTCGAGGAGGTCGCACATCCGTGAGAGTCGCCGTCACCGTGATCGCCGTACTGGCCCTGGTTGTCCTGCTGGTCCTGGCCGCGGCCCGCGGCCACCTGGGGCGCCACGAGGGACCCGGCCGTATCGCCGGGGAAGCACGGCCGGCCGAGTCCGTGGCCCGCAGGGTCTCCGACGTGGCCGAGGCCGCGGGCGCGGTCGGGGCCGAGGCCTCCCGCCAGATCCTCTTCGGCGACCTGCACGTCCACACCACGTTCTCCTCGGATGCCTTCCTCTTCAGCCTGCCCATGCTGGGCAACGCCTCGGGCGCCTACCCGCCCGCGGACGCGTGCGACTTCGCGCGCTTCTGCTCCGCGCTCGACTTCTTCTCCATCAACGATCACGCTGAGAGCCTCTCGCCGGATCACTGGCAGGAGACGCTGGGATCGATCCGCCAGTGCAACGACCTGGCAGGCGACCCGGCAAACCCGGACCTGGTTGCCTACCTGGGCTGGGAGTGGACCCAGAAGTCGCCGGATCCCCAGCAGCACTACGGCCACAAGAACGTGGTGCTGCGCGATCTGGAGGACGAGCGCATCCCGACCCGGCCCATCGCGTCGACCTTCGGCCTGAGCGGCGCCAGCCTGCGCCCCCTGCAGGCGGTGGGGCTTCCGTTGGTCGCCGGGCGGCGCGGGCTCGACCAGATCCGCTACCGGGCCGAGCTCGGGGACGTGGAGCGCTGCCCGGCGGGCGTCCCGGTGCGGTCGCTTCCGACGGACTGCATCGAAGTGGCGGAGACACCGGCAGAGCTCTTCGCCAAGCTCAACGAGTGGGACCACGCCGCGCTCGTGATTCCCCACGGCTCGGCTTGGGGCTGGACCGCGCCACCGGGCGCGGACTGGGCGCTCCAGCTCAGTCGCGGCCAGGACGACCCGCGCCAGAACCTGGTGGAGGTCTACTCCGGCCACGGGAACTCCGAGGAGTACCGGCCCTGGCGCGAGGCCGAGACGACGCCCGAAGGATCGCTCCGTTGCCCCGAGCCCAGCGCGGACTACCTGCCCAGCTGCTGGCGCGCGGGCGAGATCATTCGCACACGCTGCCTCGAGGCCGGCGAGAGTGAAGAGGAGTGCGAGTTGCGCGCGGTCGAGGCACGATCGAATCACATCGCGGCCGGAGCCTCGGGGGCCTTCACCGTGCCGGGGGCCCAGGCCGAGGAGTGGCTCGAGGCCGGCCAGTGCCCCGACTGCTTCCTGCCGTCCTTCGACTACCGCCCCGCGATGTCCGTCCAGTCCATGCTGGCGCGCAGCGACTTCGACGAGGAGGGCGCCCCCTACCGGCAGCGCATGGGGTTCATCGGCTCCAGCGACATCCACAGCGCACGGGCCGGCACCGGCTACAAGGAGTTCGCCCGCCACGGCGCCATGACCGACGTTCGCGGACCCGAGGAGCCCATCCCGGGTACGCCCATCGGACAGCGCGACGTCGAGCCGCAGCCGCGCTCCGTGCCGCCCGGGGACCTGGGACCGGGCTTCGCCGCCCGGGACCTGGAGCGCGCCGTCTCGTTCCTCTACACGGGGGGACTGGTGGCGGTGCACGCTTCCGGCCGCGATCGGCAGTCGGTCTGGGAGTCCCTGGCGCGGCGCGAGGTGTACGGGACCAGCGGCGGCCGAACGCTGCTGTGGTTCGATGTGCTCAACGCGCCGGTCGGCTTGCGCCCCATGGGCTCCGAAGTGGCGATGACGCGTGCGCCGCGCTTCCGGGCGCGGGCCGTGGGCGCCTTCGAGCAGCTTCCCGGCTGCCCCGACTACAGCGTGCGCGGACTTCCCGCCGAGCGCCTGGAGCGACTCTGCCGGGGTGAGTGCCAGAACCCCAGCGCGGAGCGCAAGCGCATCACGCGGATCGAGGTGGTGCGAATCCGCCCGCAGACGCAGCCCGACGAGCCCATCGACGAGCTGATCGAAGACCCCTGGCTCGTCCACGAGTGCCCGGACGATCCCTCGGGCTGCTCGTTCGAGTTCGAGGATCCGGACTTCCGCGCGGCGCAACGCGAGACGCTCTACTACGTGCGCGCCCTGGAGGAGCCGAGCCCGGCGGTCAACGGCGCCAACCTGCGCTGCGAGCGCGACGAGCAGGGCCGCTGCGTGCAGCCCCGGCCGTGCTTCGCCGACGACCGCACGCCGCGTAGCGACGACTGCCTGGCCGACGTGGCCGAGCGCGCCTGGTCTTCGCCGATCTGGGTCTCGTGGGGAGACGACGCCGGCTGACGCCGATGAGATCCCGCCCGCACGACAGCTTTGAGGAGTGGCTCGCGACGCCCGTGCCGTCGGAGTCCGCCGATCCGCGCTTCGAGGTTCGCCGCGCCGAGCTGACGGACTTCGAGCGGATCTACGACGCGGTGGACGACGCCTTCGCTGTGAAGAGGCCGCGCGCCGTCTACGACTGGCTGTACCGGAAGAGCCCGCTGGGCCCCGCCCGCTGCTGGCTGCTGGTGGAGAAGGCGACGGGAGCGATCGTCACCGTCGCAGCCCGGCTTCCGTGGCCGCTGGCCAAAGGCGACGCACCCATCGAAGGGGCGCTGCTGGCCGACAGCATCACGATCCGGCGCTTCCAGCGCCAGGGCCTCCGCGACCTGCGCACGCCCGCTCGCCGGGTCGATCCCTGGCGGCGACGCTCGGCGGTGATCGCGTGGCGTCCTGCCGCTCCGGGCCTCCGGTCACCTGCAACGCCGATACGGGCTGCCGAGGCCGCTGGCCTCCGCTGCCGGTGCGGTGGTGGATGTCTCGCTCGGCGTCACCCGCGCTCTTACCGGCGGTGGGCGTCGCGTCCACATCGAGGAGATCTCGACCTTCGACGAGAGCTTCGACGCGGTCACCTGGGCAGGCATGGCGGCGCCGGCATTCTGGAGCCTCCACGACGCCGATTTCCTCAACTGGCGCTACCCGGCCAACCCGGCCGGCCAGTACGCATGCCTCGCGGCTTCCGTCGGCTCCGATCCGTGCGGCTACGCCGTCGTTCGCCTGGCGCCCGCACGCGCAGTGCTGATGGAACTGGTCTTCCCCCCCGACGCGCCGCACGTCGCCCACGCGCTGATCCGCCGGGCCGCGAAGACTGCGCGCGAGGCCGGCTGCCCCCAGCTCGACTTCGAGGCCACGCCCTCCTGGCCCCACGCGGCCGTGCTGCGCCGCGCGGGGTTCTTGACGGCGCCCTCCG
>JAFDET010000190.1 GCA_019310195.1 Deltaproteobacteria bacterium | reverse complement strand
CAGCTGGCGCTGATCGGGCTCTTCGCGTGGGCATGGCCCGTCCTCGCGCTGGGGCTGGCGGTGGCGCTCTGGCGGCGGCGTCTGTTCGACGCGGAGCTGCGCTCCGCCGCGTTCCTCGCCCTGGCAGCGGCGCTGGCCAACAGCGCATTCCTGGCGTTTCCCGCAACGACGGGGCTGGCCTTCTTCGGAGAGGATCTGGGCCTTCCGGCCTTCCTGGCGTCGCCGAGTACGCCGGCGTTCTTCTTCGGACCCAGCCCGTTGATGCTCGCGACCCTGGCCCTGCAACTGGCGGCACTGGGCTTGGAGGCGCTGGTCGCCTTCGGGGTGGTGCGGGCCTGGCGCGGCCGCCGAGGTGCCCTCGGCGCGCGCGCCGCGCTGACGACATTCGTCCTGCTCGGCGCCGGATTCGCCGCCCTGCTGAACGAGTGGAACCTGCTCGGCTATCGGCTCTAGGGCGGCGCGGGAGCGCTCCGCCGCAGCTGCTGCAGGAGTGCGTCCGCCTGAGCGCGGGCCGCGCGGCCCTCCGGGCTGCGCGGGCCGTAGAGCGCCGCGGCGGTATCGAAGAGCCGCACGGCTTCCGGCCCGCGCTGCGCCCGCCAGAGCAGCCGCGCGGTGAAGGAGCACACGTCGCCCAGGTGGGGATCGAGCTGGGCCACCGTGCGCAGGCGTTGGGCGCGGGCCCGGGGCGTCGAGACGTCGTCGAGCACCTCCTGGATGCCCGCGCGCCGCAGGGCCAGGTTGGCGCGGATGACCGCGAGATACGCGTCGATGGTCGCGTCGAGATCCACGAAGGACAGGACGTTGCGCTCCAGCCCACCCGGCCCGAAGCGCCGCTTCCGGGTCTGCTTCAGGATGGCCGCATTGGGCGCGCGGATCACCCACTCCCCGCCCGTCGGGTTCATGAGCGAGTCCACACGCTCGGAGAGGTGCACGGCGCCGTACAGGTGAAGAAGCTCGTGGGCCAGCACGCGGCTGAGGATCTCGTCTTCTTCCAAGCGCGCGATGAGGCGCCGCCCCAGGAACTGCGCCTCGCCCAGCTTGCGCGAACGACCCCGCGCCGGCGCGTGTCGCTCCGTCAGCAGGACCAGCATGCCACGCGGCGGATCGGGCCGCCCGCGCCGCTGGAATGCGGCGGTCAACTCGGAAAGCCCCGCGCCCGCGTCCTCTGCATCGAAGCCCTGGATCGACGCGGGCACCAACGCCGTGCTCAGGATGGGATCCAGTGCGTCGCTCACGGCGCGCAACGCCAGACGCAGGCGAAAGCGCCAGCCCGCATGGGCGCGCACGCTCTCGTCGGCGAACAGGTGCACCGGAACCTGGGACATGCCGCGCGCGTCCTCGGCGCGGCGCGCCAACTCCAGGAAGGCGGCCTGGGCCGAGACCGGATCCAGGTCGGCGGTGAAGAGGGCCCAACGCCAGTGCTCCACCGCGGCCTCGGGACGTCCTGCATCGCGCTCGGCGCGGCCCGCGCGCAGGCGCGCCCACGGGTCGTAGGGATGGGCCTCGGCCAGGGCCGCCGGCTCCACCTCCGCGGCGGCGCCGCGCGGTGCGCGCCCGGTGCGCCGGAAGAGCTGCTCGTGGACATCGGGGCGCTGCGGGTCGACGGCCAGCGCACGCCGCAGCATGCCGGCGGCCAGCACGTCGTTGGGCTCCGCCTCGGCCGCACGTAGCAGCGAGGCAACGCTCTCCGGCTCGACCCGCGGAGATGACGGTGCCGGAGAGGCGCAGGCCGCGAGAACCAGTGCCAGCGCCGTCGCGAGCCGGCGGATCAGCTGGGCAGTCCGTTGAAGGCCGCGGCCACCAGCTCCGCCTGCTGCTCGCGGTGCAGGCGTCCCGAGCCCGTGGCCGGGCTCGCGCTCTCGCGCCGACCGGCGTACACCAGCTCCTGATCGGCGCCCAGCAGATCCTGGAACCGTTCGCGCACGAAGGACCACGGCCCCATGTTGACCGGCTCTTCCTGGCACCACACCACGCGCTCGGCGGACGCGTAGCGCCCGAGCAGCTCGCCAAGCCTGGCTCCCGGCCACGGGTAGAGCTGCTCCACCCGCACCAGGGCGACGCCACCCGAGTCGCCCTCGCCGTAGCGGCGCACCCGCTCGGCCAGCAGGTCGTAGTAGACCTTTCCCGAGCACAGGATCACGCGCTCGGCCGCCTCCGCGCCCACGGCCGTGAGCGAATCGTCGATGATGCGCTGGAAGCAGCCTTCGGCCAGCTCCCGCGACTTCGACACGGCGCGCTTGTGGCGCAGCAGGCTCTTGGGCGTGAAGACCACCAGCGGCGCCCGGTAGCGGCGGTGCATCTGCCGCCGCAGCAGGTGGAAGTACTGCGCGGGCGTCGTGCAGTTGGCCACTTGCAGGCTGTCCTCGGCGCACAGCTGCAGGAAGCGCTCGATGCGGGCGCTGGAGTGCTCGGGTCCCTGGCCCTCGTAGCCGTGGGGCAGCAGCATCACCAGACCGCTCATGCGCTGCCACTTGACGTGCGCACACGCAATGAACTGATCGATGATCACCTGGGCGCCGTTTCCGAAGTCGCCGAACTGCGCCTCCCACAGGGTGAGCGTGGTCGGGTCCGCCAGGCTGTAGCCGTACTCGAAGCCCAGCACGGCCTGCTCCGAGAGGATGCTGTCGTAGACCTCGAAGCGTCCCTGGTTGTCCGCCAGGTGATCCAGGGGGGCGTACTCCGCGCCGGTCTTCTGGTCCACGAACGCGGCGTGGCGCTGGCTGAAGGTGCCCCGTGTGGAGTCCTGGCCGGAGAGCCGGACCGGCGTGCCTTCCAGGAGCAGCGACCCGAAGGCCAGCGACTCGCCGGTCGCCCAGTCCACGTCGCCGTCCTCGGCCACCACCTTGCGGCGCTTCTCCACGAACGTCGCCAGCTTGCGGTGGAGGTTGAAGCCCGGCGGCAGCGTGGCCATGCCCTCGGCCACCTGGGCCAGGACCTCGCGGCTCACGCCGGTCTCGGGATCCTCGTCGGGCGCGGTGCGGTCGAACCCGGTCCAGGGGCCGTGCGGGGCGTAGGGCTCGTCCGGGCCCGGCGGGTGCGTCTCGATCACGTCCAGGGACCGGTCCAGGTGGGCGCGCAGGTCCTCTTCCATTTCCCGCGCGCGCGACTCCTGCAGCACCCCCACCTCGATCAGATGCTCGGTGTAGATCTTCCGGGTCGAAGGCCGCTTGCGGATCTTCTCGTAGAGCAGCGGCTGGGTGTAGCTGGGGTCGTCGCCCTCGTTGTGGCCGTGGCGCCGGTAGCAGACCAGATCGATCACCACGTCGGCCCGGAAACGCTGCCGGTAGGCCATGGCCAGGTACACGCAGTGGAGCACGGCCTCCGGATCGTCCGCGTTCACGTGGAAGATCGGCACCTGGATCATCTTGGCGACGTCGGTGCAGTAGAGCGTGGAGCGCGCTTCGTAGGGATTGGTGGTGAAGCCGATCTGGTTGTTCACCACCACGTGGACCGTGCCGCCGGTGGAGTAGCCCGTCACCTGCGAGAGGTTCAGCGTCTCGGCCACGAGACCCTGGCCGGCGAACGCCGCGTCGCCGTGGATCAGCAGGGGAACGGCGGTGCGTCCCTCCGTGTCCCCCGAGCGCACCTGCTTGGCCCGCACGCGGCCCTCGACCACCGGGTTCACGGCCTCCAGGTGGGAGGGGTTCGCCGTCAGCGTCAGGTGAACCCGGTTTCCCGAGAGCGTGTCGCGGTCGCTGGAGAAGCCCTTGTGGTACTTGACGTCTCCCGAGCCGAAAGGCTGCTCGATGTCCTCGATGTCCTCGAACTCGGAGAACATGGACTCGAGCGACTTTCCCATGATGTTGGAAAGCACGTTGAGCCGACCGCGATGGGCCATGCCGATCACGAACTCGCGCATTCCCAGGCGGCCGCCCTCTTCCACCACCGCATCGAGCAGCGGGATCAGGGTCTCGGCCCCCTCGAGGGAGAAGCGCTTCTGCCCCAGGAAGCGGGTGTGGAGGAAGTTCTCGAAGAGCTCCGCGGCGTAGAGCTTCTCGAGGATGCGCAGCCGCTTTTCGTTGGAGAGGTCGGGCGTGTTCTCGTTCTTCTCCATCAGGTTCTGGAGAAATGTCCGGCAGCCCGCGTCCTGAACGTGAGTGAACTCGACACCGACGCTGCGGCAGTAGGTCCTGCGCAGACGCCCGAGGATCGCGTCCAAGGTCTGCACCGGTCCGCCGGGAAGGTCCCCGGCGACACAAGGCTTGTCGAGATCGTCGTTGCCGAATCCGTAGTGGGCCGGATCCAGCTCGGCGAAGTAGCTGTCGCGTCCGCCCAGCGGGTCGGTGTCGGCGACGCGGTGACCGCGGGCGCGGAAGGCGTGGATCATGCGCAGCGAACGCGCGTGGCGCTCGGCCTCAGGCGCGCCCAGCTCGGCGACGCTTTCGGGAGCCACGGCGGCGGGCGGCGGAGCCGGAGCCGCGGCGCCTGTGCTGAGTGCCGGCCTCGCGGCGGCGGTCCCGCCGAAACGCGGCGCCCACTCCGGGTGCACCGCGTCGGGATCGACTTCGTAGCGATGGTGGATCTCGTCCACCAGCGCAGCGTTGATGCCGAACTCGGCGAAGTCGTCCGACCCGGACGGCGGTTTCGCCCCGCGAGCCATGCGTTCCGACTCCCCTCGCGCCGCAGCGCCAGCGTGGTGCCTCAGCACGTCTTGGGCCGCCGGTGCGACGGCCTCCAGCCTCTCGACCTGATTTGGACGCGCCGGGAGCCTCCCGGTCACAACAGGCGGTGACCCGGGCGCGCGAGAGTGTGCCGAAATCGCGCGAGCCAATGCGCCTCTCAGATTCTCTCGACACGCCCGGGTCACCTGGGATTCTACCCCCATCCGGGGGGCCGTGGAGCCCCGATCGGAGGCGCCTCGGCTACCCTCGGCGCCCCCAGCAGAGGAGGCGTCGATGGAAGTCGAAGGACGAGCGGCACTGATCACCGGTGGAGGCACCGGCGTGGGCAGGGCCACCGCGCTGGACCTGGCCCGGCGGGGCTGCTCCGTGGCGGTGAACTACAGCCGTTCCGCCGACGACGCCGAGCAGACGGCGGCCGACGCCCGGGCCCTGGGTGTGCGCGCGCTGGCCGTGCAGGCCGACGTGGCCGACGACGCACAGTGCCGGAGCCTGGTGGAGACGGCCGTGGCCGAGCTGGGCCGGCTGGACGCGCTGGTGCAGAGCGCGGGGGTGACGGTCTTCGTGCCCCACGCGGACCTGGACAAGGTCCAGGCCCAGGACTGGGAGCACCTGATGGCCGTCAACGTGGTGGGCGCCTTCCAGTGCGCCCGGGCCGCCCGAGGCCCTCTGGAGCTGGCCGGCGACGGTGAGATCGTCAACGTCTCCAGCGTGGCCGGCATCGCAGGCGTGGGCAGCTCGATCCCCTACTGCGCGTCCAAGGCCGCGCTCAACAACCTGACCCTGACCCTGGCTCGGGCCCTGGCCCCGAAGATCCGGGTGAACGCGGTGGCCCCCGGCTTCATCACCGGGCGCTGGCTCGCCGGCGGGCTGGGCGACGCCTACGACGCGATCAAGGGCGCCATGGAGGCCCGCGCCCCGCTGGGCCGGGTCTGCGACCCCGAAGACGTGGCCGCGGCGATCCTGTCCCTGATCACCGGCTCGGACCTGGTCACCGGCCAGATCGTGGCCGTGGACGGGGGCATGCTGATCGCGGGCTGATGGATCCGGCGGCGGGCGCCGGAGGTTGCCCGCGAAGCTGCGCACGCGTGAGGCCCCAAGCTCCCAACCGGCCGAATTTCCTTCACCTTTCCGGGCAGAGGGCCGATAGACAGGTCGCGGATCTGCAACCTGGAGGGATCCATCATGGCCCGTCGCATCCGAGGCGTCGCCGCGGCCCTGGCCGCTGCCGCCCTGCTCGTGGGGACGGCTGTGCCGGCCCACGCTGGTTCCAAGCTGGACAACATCGACCGCAACTCCGTGCCGCCGGTCTTCGACCTGGTGGTGATGCGGCCGATCGGCCTGATGGCCACGGCGGCCGGCGCCGCGATCTTCGTGCCCGTGGGCCTGGTGACCGCGCTCTCATCGCGACAGCGTGAAGCCGGTCTTCAACCACCTGGTACGCGGACCCTACGAGTTCACGTTCCAGGACCCGATCGGCTCCCACCCCGGCGACGAGCGCAACTACTACTGAGCCAGCCCGGCCCCGCCGGGCGCTCAGCAAGCTCCAGCGAGCCGCAGCCCCACCCAGGGCAGCGGCACCGCTACATCTGCGAGGAACCTACGGGACTGTCCCATAGGTTCCGCCGCCCATGGCCCGCAAGCCCGAGGCCCCCAGGTTGACCCCAAGCTCCCGGTAACGGCGAGGGCGCGCAGCGAGCCGAAGGCGAGCGAAGTGGCGGGCCCCTGCCCCAAAAGGGAAGGGCCCGAGCCACGCGTTGCGGCCCGGGCCTCCCTGGGAAGGGGATCTGTGTTGTCACACAGGTAGTGGCCACCACCCCCCCGATGTGTCAGGGAAAGCAGCAAATAAATGGCGAGAATCATGAGAGTCTCTCCCCGCGGGGATACGCAGGGAGGCTCGGATCAGAAGTCGGGCTCGAAGGTGATCACCAGGGTCCCGTCCTTGTAGCGGTGGGACCCGATCGAGACCTTGCGGTGGTTGCGAAGCCTCAGGTCCGTAGCCAGGGCCCCCTCCACCTCGACCGCCACCAGCAGCCGGCTTCCGGCCCGGTTGAGCGGCCGGACCCGGACCCAGCGGCCGTTGGGGAGCCGCAGCTTGCCGATCTCGTTCATGGACAGGCGCAAGCTCTCGAGCTGCAGGACCCGCAGGCTCTGGTAGCGAAAGTCCTTGTGGAGCTGCTTGTGGAGTTCCGCGGCCGGGGGGTCGATCGGGCCGGGCGCCTGGGAGGCGTGGGTGACCATCAGATTCAGGCGGATCCACTCCACTTCCTGGGCGGCGGCCGGGAGCGCCAGCAAGCCCACCAGGGCGAACGCGGCGAGGCTACGTCGAGACACGCAGGGTACTCCTCGAGATCTCTTCGGCGGCGGGCGACAGCATCCAGATGATCGTATCGCCCGGACCCTCCAACACGATGACCGGGGCGCCTTCGCTGTCGAGCCATTGCACCACCTCGCCGGCGCTGGCCTGGGGCTCGAGCAACAGGCCGACCACCAGCGCCATCACGGCTGCGGCCAGCGTGGCGCTCGCCACCAACGGGCGTAATAGCCAAAGGCCCCGGGGCTCCGCCTCGCGGGCCGCATCCAGGGACGGGAGCCGCGCGGCGATGTCGGGCCACAGGTCAGGCCCGCGCTCGTCGCCGGCCAGGGACTCGCGCACCCAGCTTCCGACGAGCCGCGTTTGCTCCACCTCGCGGCGGGCCTCGTCGGAGCGCTCCACGGCGCGGGCGGCCCGCCGCGCCCTCAGCCCGCGCAGCTCGCCGTCGGCCCAGGCGTGCAGCCTCTCTCCCCGACGGTCGCGACGGCTCACACCATGCCCTCCTCTTCCAGGATCCTGGCCACCTTCTTGCGGGCGTAGTGCAGCCGGCTCATCACGGTCCCCTTCGAGATGGAGAGCGCCTCGGCGATCTCCTGGTAGCTGAGGCCCTCTACCTCGCGCAGAATCAAGGTCTCCCGTTGGCCGGCCGGCAACGTGTCGATGGCCTCCGCCACCCGCCGCCGGATCTCCGCCCGCTCCAGAGCCCCCTCGGGCCCGCCCCCGGCCTCCTCCAGGGTTCCGGCCCCCGGCTGCTCGGCTTCGTGGGCGCGCTCCTCGGTCCACTCCACCTCGCGGCTGGAGCGATCGCGGCGACGCATGTCGAGACACAGATTTAACACAAGCCGGTAGAGCCACGTGTAGAAGCTGGAGCGCCCCTCGAAGCGGTCGAGCGAGCGATACACCTTCAGGAAGCCCTCCTGGACGGCATCGCGAGCCGCTTCCTCGTCCCGGAGGACTCGAAGCGCCAGGTGATGAACCCGGCTCTGATAGCGCTCTACCAACACCTGGAAGGCCTCGTGGTCCCCGCGGCGAGCCCGCTCGATGGCTTCGGCGTCGCTCGGCGCTTCCGGGCTCTTGGACGGCACTTCCTCGGGTCCTATTCGCTGCCGGGGCCGGGGCGCCCTAGTGGGCTTCCCGCCAGGTGGCGCCGACCCCGACCTCCACCTCCAGGGGCACGCGCAGGGCGTAGACGCCCTGCATGATGTCCCGCACCCGCTCCCGGATCGGGTCCACCGCGCCTGTGGGTACCTCGAAGACCAGCTCGTCGTGGACCTGGAGGATCATCCGGACCTCGGGCGCCTCGGCGGCCAGGGCCTCGTGCACCTCCACCATGGTCTTCTTGATGAGATCGGCTGCCGTGCCCTGAATCACCGTGTTCACGGCCATGCGCTCGCCGGCCTGGCGCAGCACCCGGTTGCGGGAGGTCAGATCCGGGAGCCAGCGGCGGCGCCCCAGCAGGGTGCGCACGAAGCCCTCTTCCCGCGCCCGGCGGATCGTCTCGTCCAGGAAGCGGCGCACGCCGCGGTAGCGCTCGAAGTAGGTGTCGATGGTGGCCTGGGCGTCGGCGCTGGCGATGCCCAGCTGGTTGGCGATGCCGAAGGCAGTGGACCCGTAGATGATCCCGAAGTTGATGGCCTTGGCCCGGGCGCGCTGCTCGGCCGTGACCGTGTTGGGGTCGATCCCGGCCACCTCCGCGGCCGTTCGCCGGTGCACGTCTTCGCCCTTCTCGAAGGCCTCGATCAGGCTCTCGTCGCCGGAGTAGTGCGCCAGGATGCGCAGCTCCACCTGGGAGTAGTCCGCCGAGAGCAGCGTCATGCCTTCGGCGGGAATGAAGGCCTCGCGGATGCGCACGCCCTCCTCGGTGCGGATCGGGATGTTCTGCAGGTTGGGATCCGTACACGAGAGCCGCCCGGTGGCGGCGCCGGTCTGGTGGAACGACGGGTGAATGCGGCCGGTCTCGGGATTCACCAGCCGGGGCAGTGCGTCGACGTAGGTGCTCTTGAGCTTGGCCAGGCGCCGGTAGGCCAGGATCGCGGCCGGCAGCTCGTGCTGCGCCGAGAGCTGCTCCAGCACCTTCTCGTCGGTGGAGAAGCCGGTCTTGGTCTTCTTGACCGGCGGCAGCTTGAGCTTCTCGAACAGGATCCGCTGCAGCTGCTTGGGCGAACTCACCAGGAACTCCTCGCCGGCCAGGCCGTAGATCTCTGCTTCGATGCGCGAGAGCTCCTTCTGGTACTGCGTGGACAGCTCGCCCAGGAATCCCTCGTCGACGCGCACGCCGCTTCGCTCCATGCGCGCCAGCACCGCGGCCAGGGGCAGCTCCACGTCCTCGAAGAGCGCCAGCAGGCCGTCCTCCTCCAGCCGGTCGCGAAGTATGGGCGCCAGGTCGCGCAGGGCGGCCGCCTCGCCGGCGGCCCAGGCGGCCAGCTCATTGGGCAGCAGCGACTCCACGGGCGTGGCCTTGGCGCCGCGCCCGGCCACCTCCTCGAAGGAGCGCACGTTGCGGTCCAGGTAGGCGTGCGCCAGGGTGGTGGTGGTGCGCTGCGCCGCCGGGTCCAGCAGGAACGCGCCCAGGTCCACGTCGAACGACGGGGGCGCGACGTCCACGCCCGCGTCGCCCAGCACGCGCTGCACTCGGTTGGTGTCGCGTGCGATCCAGCCCCCGGCGAAGAGCTCGCCCAGGGCGGCGGGCTCTTCGGCCCCGCCCTGCAGCAGCACCAGGCCCGCGTCCTCGCCGCGGGCCACGCCCAGGGCGAAGGGACGCGCCGTTGCGGCCGCGTCCGGGCGGGTGCCCTCCACCAGGACCACCGCGGGCGGCACGCCGCCCTCTCCTGCGGCGGCGAGCTCGCGCAGGCCGGCGGCGCCCTTGAGGATGGGAACGTCTCGGGCCGGCTCGCTCGGCGCCGACGCTGCGGCGCCCGCATCCAGGGACTCGAGCAGGCGCGTGAAGCCCAGGTCGCTGAACAGCGCGTGCAGGCGCGCCGTATCCGGTACGCCGGGCCGCAGGTCCTCCAGCTGGCAGGGAAGCTCCACGTCCCGGCGCAGGGTGGAGAGCTCCTTGGAGAGCCGCGCGATATCGGCCTGCTCCTGCAGGGCCTCGCGGGCGCGCTTCGCCTTCACGTCGGAGGCGTGCTCCAGCAGGTTCTCCAGGTCGCCCCACTCGTCGATCAGCTTGGCGGCGCCCTTGCCGCCGATGCCCTTCACGCCCGGGATGTTGTCGCTGGGATCACCCACCAGCGCCCGCACGTCCAGCACCTTCTCCGGCGGAACGCCCAGACGCTCCTCTACCTCGGCGGGCCCGACGCGGCGGTCCTTCATGGTGTCCAGCAGCGCGACGCGCTCGCTCACCAGCTGCATCAGGTCCTTGTCCGTCGACACGACGGCGATCTCCAGATCCTCCGGCGCCCGCTCCACCAGCGTGGCAATGACGTCGTCGGCCTCCACCCCCGGGACCTCGAGCATGGGGAAGCGGTACGCGTCGATCACCTCGCGAACCAGCGGGAACTGCACCGACAGGTCCTCGGGCTGTGCGTCGCGCGTGGCCTTGTAGTCGGCAAAGAGCTGGTGCCGGAAGCTCTTGCCCGGCGCGTCGAAGACCACGGCCAGGTAGTCGGGCGCCTCTTCTCGCACCACCTTGTTGAGCATATTCACGAAGCCCAGCACCGCATTGGTCGGCGTACCGCCGGAGCTACGGAGCGGGGGGAGCGCAAAGAACGCGCGATAGATGCAGTTTGCCGCGTCGATGACGACGAGCCGCATGAACCCCGTACGCTAGCACGCAACCCCAGCGGCCCGAGATGTGCGCGAGGCGTAGCTCGGGAGCCGGGGCGGGGTGGGGGTCCCGTGCTCAAACAGTCCTCGCCGGAGGAGGCGCTGGGGCCTCTTCGAGACGCGGAGACCGGCTGCGGAACTGCGCGCGGAACCCCCACCCCGCCCCGGCTCCCGGCGTGAACCTGCCATGGCACGGGGCCGGCGCCCACACCGCAG
>JAFDET010000001.1 GCA_019310195.1 Deltaproteobacteria bacterium | reverse complement strand
ACTCGTTGATCTGCTCCGCCAGGTAGGCCTCCTTGCCCACCTCCTGGACCAGGTGGAGCTGGGCCTCCAACCAGTCGAGCCCTTCTTCCTCGTTGAGCAGGATCCCCTCCAGCAGCTCGCGGCTGCCGTTGTCGGCCTTGTCCCGGCATAGAGCGATGGCCTTGTTGAGCCGCTCCACGGCGTCCACCTCCAGCGCCAGATCGAGCTTGTGCTGCTCGATCGCGTCCTCGCCCACGCCCACTGGGAAGAGGCGCTGGATGTTCGGCGTCCCATCCAGGTAGAGGATCCGCTCCATCACCTTGTCGGCGTGGTGCATCTCCTCGATGGACTCCTCGCGCTTCTTCTTGGCGAGCCGCTGATAGCCCCAGTTCTCGCACATCTTGTAGTGGACGAAGTACTGGTTGATCGCGGTGAGCTCGGCGGTGAGCACCTCGTTGAGCGCCTCGATCACGTCGGGATTGCCCTTCATCCTACACCTCCAAGTGTCTTTCGGCTGACCCAGGCGAACCTATCCCGCCACGCGCTGGGCGGCAAGCAAATTGAAACTGAATGTCGCTTTCAGCGGGGGTCAGCGAGCGCGGGAGAAGGCCGGCGCCTGGGCAGCGTCGCTGCGCGCACGGGCGTGCTGCTCGTGCTCGACGATCGCATCGATGCGGGGGCGGCAGCCGCCGCAGGTTCCGCCAGCCGAGCAGCTCCGGGTCACCTCGTCGGGGCTGACCGCGCCCTCGCGCACTGCGCGCCGGATGGCGCGGTCGGAGATGCTGTGGCAGTGACAGACGATCATCGCTCCAAGAGGATAGAGACCTGAAAATGAAAATCAATATCAATAAGGTCGCTTACTGAAAACCTGGAATTGCAAGCTAAAGCAGTAGGTTACGGACCGAGGCGGAAGATCCAGGCGGCTGTGGCGTGCTCGTCCGCATCCGTGCCGTACTTGGCCAGGAGCATCTTTCGGGCCGCCTCGCGCTCGGCCGGGTCATCCACGCGAAGGGCCCGCAGCGGATAGACCGTGCCCTCGATGCGCACGCGGACCCGCGGGTCGTCCAGCACGTTCCGCACCCAGCCCCGCTCCGCCGGATCGTCGGTGCCCAGGATCAGCGAGGTGGGCACGTAGAGCTTGCCGTCCATCACGCCGCACCAGACATTCACCGAGTAGGGATCCCCGGGCCGCGTCTCCAGCTGGATCTGCTTCTCGTCTTGCGCGAACGACCAGTCGGGCGGGGCGCCCTGGTGAACCGCTCCGCGCAGCTTTCCGCCAGGGACCGGGCCGAGCGGTCCGCACGCCGCCACCGATGCCGCGGCGGCGAGCAGCGCGATGAGCCAGGGGCGCGAGTAAAGTTGCATGGCGGTTCCTCCCGAAGCGCGGACGCGATGCTAGCCGGCTGTGGACTCGTCGCGCGACACGGTCTCCTTGGCGCGGCGCCACAGGGCCCACTGCTCGTCGGAGCTCAGCTCATCGAACCCGCGCTTCGCCGGCGCCAGCTCTGCCTCCATGGCCTCGAAGCGGCGCACGAAGCGGCCGTTGGTGACCCGCAGGGCCTCCTCGGGATCACCGCCCAGCTCGCGGACCAGCCCCGCAGCCACGAACAGGACGTCGCCCAGCTCGTCGATGGCGCGCTCGCGCGCCTCGCGCTCCAGCTCGACCTGCACCTCACCCACCTCCTCGCGCAGCTTGGCGAAGATCTGCCCCGCGCCCTCCCACGCGAAGCCCGCGCGCGCCGCCCGGCGCTGCAGCTTGGCGGCGCGCATCAGGGCGGGCAGCCCGAGTGCGACGCCGGCCAGCGCGCCCTCGGCTCCACCGGCGGCCCGGCGCTCGCGCGCCTTGTGGTCCTCCCAGGCGCGGGTCTGGGCGTCGGCGTCCTCCACCAGCGCATCTCCGAACACGTGAGGATGACGTCGCACCAGCTTGTCGCAGATCGACGCGATCACGTCGTCGATGCCGAAGCGCCGCTCCTCCCGGGCCATCTGCGCGTGGAAGACCACCTGAAGCAGCAGGTCGCCCAGCTCGTCGCGCAACGCATCGAAGTCGCCGCCGTCGATGGCCTCCGCCACCTCGTACGCCTCTTCGATGGTGTAGGGCGCGATGCTTCGGAAGTCCTGCTCCACGTCCCACGGACAGCCGGACTCCGGATCACGAAGCTTGGCCATGATCTCGATCAACCGCTCCAAGTCACTCTCCACGGGTCATTCCCTCACAGGTTCAGGACCACGACGCCCAGTGCCACGACGCCCGCCGCGAAGACCCGGCGGCGGCCGAAGGGCTCGCCCAGGACCAGCGTACCGATCAACGCGGCCAGGATCGTTCCGGTCTCGCGCAGCGCTGCGATGGGAGCGATGGCTCCGAGACTGTACGCCCAGAGCACCATCGAGTAACCGAGGGTGGCCATCAGCCCGCCGGCAACGCCGCGGCGCGCGGCGGGGCGGCGCACGAAGGCGGGCAGGTCCCGCCGGCGCAGGATCACCGTCACCACGACGAAGGGCACCGCCTCCAGGGCCTGCAGCCAGAGCACGTAGGACAGTGGCCCCGGATCCCCGGCTCGGCGTATGCCCATGGCGTCCACCAGGGTATAGCCGGCGATCCAGACGCCGGTCCCCAGGGCGAAGAACGCCGCGCGCCGACCCGACACCGTCCCGAGACTTCGATCCACGGCCAACGACAGGACCCCGATGCTGATCAGCGCGGTGCCCGCCACCTCCATCTGCGACAGAGGCTCGCCGACGACGCGCGCCGACAGAGCGGCCACCAGGAGCGGGCCCGTGCCGCGTGCAATCGGATAGACGTGCGACAGATCGCCGAAGCGATACGAAAGCACCAGGAACGTCACGTAGACGTTGTGGAGCAGGGCGCCCGCGGCGAGATAACCCCAGCTCTCCCGCGCAGGCACGTCCACGAAGGGAAGGCCCAACGCGCACGCTACCGAGCCCGACACAAAGACGACCAAGGTGGTGAGCCAGGGATCGTCGCTCGCCTTGATGAGGGCGTTCCAGACGGCATGGAGCAGCGCGGCCAGCAGCACCAGGCCCAGGACGACGGGCGTGTCGGCCATGGTCCGGGGAGGCTAGCCCTTCCTAGAAGTGCAGGACCTCGGCTTCGAGGTTCTCCAGGTCGACCACGCCCACGGCGTTGTGGCCTTCCAGGTGCCCTGCACACTCGCCGGGGTTCACGATCAGCGAGCCCGCGCGCCGCTCGACCCGGCAGCGGTGGTCGTGCCCGTGCAGCACCACGTGGTGGCCGTTCAGGTGCTCGTGGATCTCGAGCGGATCGTGCACCACCAGGATCCGGCGCCGGCTCCAGCGGAACTCGCGGCCCGAGTCGGCGAAGTCGAAGCCCAGCTCTGCGCTGGCCGCCTCGAGAACGGTCCGGGGAAGATCGTTGTTGCCCCACACGCCGTGCGGGGGCGCGGCGAGACCGGACAACACCTCGAGTGTCTTGACCTGGGTGACGTCGCCCGTGTGCACGACTCGATCCACGCCCACGCCGTTCAGCAGCGCGACGATCCGTACCACGTTGCGCAGGTTGTCGTGGGTATCGCTGACGACGCCGACGCGCACGGGTCAGATCTCGCGGCTTGAATCCGGCTGAACGATGACGCCCTCGAGCCACGCCACCCAGTCGTCCGGCAGGCCGTGATACCGCGCCCCTTGGACGACGTGCTCCCGGTACCACGCAAAGGGCGGCTTCCGGGAGAGCCGGCTGGACGCATAGGTCCAGGCTTCGAGACCTTCGCCCGGGCCCCGCTCGACCTGGACCCGCAGCCGCGTGTAGCCGCCTTCGAACCGATCCAGAGTGGGCCACGCCACCGGCGTCAGCTCGTAAACCACGCCCCAGACCAACCCCAGCGGGTCGGGCATCAGGTTGGCCTTGCCGGACCCGTCGCGCCCGCGCTTGTTGAAGGCCAGGCATTGACCGTGGAGGCACGCAACGCCATGAACCTGGAACCCCCCAACCCGCTCGCGGAACCGCCGGGGCTCCAAGTTGGACCCGTATGCGAAGTAGCGCTCCATTGGGAGGGATTAAGAAAGGGGACGGTCCCTTTTCTTAGTTGTCGACGAAGCTCTTGAGATGGCGGCTGCGGCTGGGGTGGCGCAGCTTGCGCAGCGCCTTGGCCTCGATCTGGCGGATGCGCTCGCGGGTCACCTCGAAGTCGTGACCCACCTCCTCCAGCGTGTGGTTGGCGCGCTCGCCAATGCCGAAACGCATCTTGAGCACACGCTCCTCGCGCGGCGCCAGGGTTGCCAGCACCATGCGGGTCTGGTCCGCCAGGTTGGCGCCGATGACGGCATCCTGCGGATTCTCCGCGCTCTTGTCCTCGATGAAGTCGCCGAGGGCGCTGTCCTCTTCCTCGCCCACGGGCGTCTCCAGGCTGATGGGCTCCTTGGCGATCTTGAGCACCATGCGCACCTTCTCCACCGGAAGCTCCATCCGCTCGGAAAGCTCTTCGGGCGTGGGCTCGCGGCCCAGCATCTGCACCAGCAGGCGGGTGGTGCGCACCAGCTTGTTGATCGTCTCGATCATGTGCACCGGGATGCGAATGGTCCGGGCCTGATCGGCGATGGCGCGGGTGATGGCCTGGCGGATCCACCAGGTGGCGTAGGTCGAGAACTTGTAGCCGCGACGCCACTCGAACTTGTCCACCGCCTTCATGAGGCCGATGTTGCCCTCCTGGATCAGGTCCAGGAACTGGAGGCCCCGGTTCGTGTACTTCTTGGCGATGGAGACCACGAGCCGGAGGTTGGCCTCCACCAGCTCACACTTGGCCTCATGGGTGCGCTTGGCTGCGGCGTCCAGGCGCTGAAGCGCGGTCGACACGTCGCTTCGCTTCATGTGAAGGTCCACTTCCAGCCTGCGCACCTTCTTGGAGATCTCGATCAGGGTCTCCTCCACCTCGGCAATGCGTTCCGGGTCGCCGCCCAGCGTCTCGAGTGCCTCCCGGCCCTTGCGGCTGCGACGCTGCGACAGCGGCGCCAGCTCGCCGAACACGTCGGGGCTGACCCGCAGGGTGCGCGTGGCGCGACGCTCCTCGGCGGCGATCTTGCGGTGCAGCTGGCCCGCCTCCTCCAGCGTCGCCGTCACCTCGGCCATCGGCCCCGGCGAGAAGCGGCAGTCCTTGAGGAGCTGCCACATCTCGCAGTAGCGGGTCTGGATCTCTTCGCGAAGTCGTGAACGCGTCTCGTCGGTAGTCCGCGCGTTGGCGATGGCCCGATACTTGCGCGCCAGCTCGGTCTCGATCACGCGGGTGCGGCGGAAGGCCTCCAGCAGGTCCTTGCGACGCTCCTCCACCGGGGGCGCGCCCTCGTCGTCGAGCCCCAACAACAGCTCGGACACCTCGATCTGCTTGCGGCGCAACCGGTCGGCCAGCCCCAACAACACCTGCATGCCGTAGGGCGTTCCCAGAACCGCGATGGCCTGATCGTCCTCACCCGCTTCGATCCGCTGCGCGATGGACACCTCACCTGCGCGGTTCAGAAGCGAGACCTGGCCCATCTCACGCAGGTACACGCGAACCGGATCATTGGTATGTCCGGCGGAGTCGTCATTGCCCCGCGCCCGCCCGCTGCGCGGCTCGGACGGCAGGCGCTCGGTGCTGACGAGGTGGATACCCTGGGAAGCGATGTACGCCAGAGCGGCCTCGACGCGGCCGGCGCCCTCCTTGCCCAAGCAGCGCTCCACGTCCTGGCGCACGACGTACTTCTGGCGCCGCGCCTTGGTGAGCAGGGTCTTCATCCCGGGGAGCTGCATGACCTCGGGCGGACCGTCCGCACCGCCCCCCCTGCTCGTGGGCTTGGTGCGGGGCGTTCGTTTGCGGGGGGCGCGCTGGGGACGGGGCACTTCGGTCATCGGAGGGGGGCTCCTTGGGTCAATGCCGTACGGGATCGGGGGGTTGGGTCCAGAGCTCGCGACGCCGACGCAGCTGCTCCTCCTTCAGGCGGAGCAGCTCGTCGGAGTCCACCGCCTCGCCCCGGGCCAGGGCGAGAGTGGAGGCCTTGCGTTCGCGCCGGTGGGAGCGCCGGCGCAGATTCTCGATGGTTTCGTCGATGGAGCGCGCCGTCGCCACGTCGTCGAGGGGCTCGCGCTCCGAGGTGGCCAGCTGGGTGTAGAGCGCGCGGGCCTCGCCCTCCAGCTCGACGGCCGGATCATCCCCGGCGGCCACGCGGGCGATGAGCTCGACGGCGGGACCCAGTGCCGCCGAGTCGGGGAAGAGCACCGCCAGCTCGTCCAGGGGCACGCGGTCGGCCAGACCGGGATGGTCCAGGACCGCAGCCGCCAAGTTCCCGAACCAACGGTCCTCGGGTCCACGCCGGCGCGGCGCCGGTGCCGCCACCTCATCGTCGTACACTCCGCCGCGGCGCGCGCCGCGAATGGCGGCGTCCACGTCCTCTTCGCGCACTCCGGTGCGCATGGCCAGCAGCCGCGCGAACTCGCCGCGCTCGACCGGGTCCACCACCAAGGCCACCAGGGGCGCCACCGCGTGTACGGCGTCGGCGCGCTCCCAGGGAGTCGTGAGCCCACGGGAGCAAGCCTCGGCGATCTGCGCCTCCAACGCGGGCGGGGCCTGGTCCACCAGGCGCTTCAGGGCTTCGCCACCCTCACGGGCCAACAGGGTGTCCGGGTCGTCGCCGGTCGGGAGCGCAACGTGACGCACGCGCAACCCGGCGGGCAACAGGATTTCGAGCGCGGAGCGCGCGGCTCGACGTCCGGCGTCATCGCCGTCGAAGAGCAGCACCACCTGACGCGTGCGACGGTGCAGCTCGCGCGCGTGGTCCTCCGTCAGCGCCGTGCCGCAGGTGGCCACGGCCTCGCCGACTCCGGCGCGGTGCAACGCCACCACGTCGAAGTATCCCTCCACCACCACGGCCCGCTCCGCGCGGCGCATGGGCTCCAGCGCCATGGGCAGGCCGTAGAAGACCTCGCGCTTGCGGTAGATGGCCGTCTCGGGGCCGTTCAGGTACTTGGGCTCCTGGTCCGACCCCATGGCGCGGCCACCGAAGCCCAGGATGCGCCCGCGCGCGTCGCGAATCGGGAACACCACCCGGCCCCGCAGCCGATCGTAGTGCCCTCCGCTCTTGCGCTCGACGAGAAGTCCGGCCTTCTCGCCCAGTGACGCGGGAACGCGACGCTGGCTCAGGTGCGCCACCACCGCGTCCCAGCGGTCCGGGGCGAAACCGATCTCGAAGCTCTCGACCACATCGGCGTCGAGTCCGCGCTGCGCCAGGTAGCTACGCGCCACCTCGCCGCGGGGCGACGCCAGCTCGGCCCGGAAGAAGGAGTGGGCCACGTCGTTGAGCTCGCGGAGCTGCTCGTACAAGCCCGTCTCTCGCGAGTCGGATTCCTGCACCTCGACGCCCACCTGGCGGCCCAGCTCGCGCACGGCCTCCGGAAAGGTGAGGTTCTCGTGACGCATCAGGAAGGTGAAGGCGTTGCCGCCGGCGTCACAGCCGAAGCAGTGGAAGATCTGGCGCTCGGCGTTGACGTTGAAGGAGGGGGTCTTCTCTTCGTGGAACGGACACAGACCCTTGTGATTGCGGCCTGCGGACTTGAGGGCGACGTAGCGGCCGATCAGCTCGACGAGATCGACGCGATCGCGAATCGCCTGGATCGTCTCGTCGGGAATTCGGCCCATTCTCAGCGCCCCCGAGTGGCCACTTGCGCTCCTAGCGCACCATCCGTTTCAGCTTCTTGAGCGCGCGCTTGCGGGCCGCCGCAGCCTTCTTCTTCTTGCGAATGCTCGGCTTGTCGTAGTACTCGCGACGACGCAGCTCCGAAAGAGTGCCGGCCTTCTCGACCTGCTTCTTGAACCGCCTCATCGCGGCCTCGAAGGACTCGTTGTCCTTCACCTTCACTACCGGCATGCGCGCTCTCTCCTGGTGAGTGACGCAGAATGGCCCCAAGTGTCGCCCACCCACCGGGTTTAGGCTCACGGGCTCGGGTCGGCGTGGGTCGCGAACCCGAAACCCCTGAAGTTCCGGTATGTTAGGGCTTCCGCGAAGGGCGATCGACTTTAGCGCACCCCCCCCGGGTGGGCAAGCGAGCCTGTGTTTTCGGGCACTTGCAGCGCCGGGCTGCATCGGAAAGCAGCAGAGCCGCGCCCAGGCTGCAGATCGGGCGGGGCCTGTATCCTCCGTCCGCCATGGAGATCTCCTATCCCGGTGCCGTGGCTCCCGCGCGGAGCCGGTTCGTGCGCTCGTTTGGGCTGCGCATCCACGTGTGCGAGTGGGGCGATCCCGAAGCGGAGCCCGTGGTCCTCGCCCACGGCTTCTACGACCACGCGCGCGGCTTCGACCTGCTCGCCCCGCGCCTGGCCGAACGCTACCGGGTACTGGCC
Source organism: Deltaproteobacteria bacterium (assembly GCA_019310195.1). Taxonomy (GTDB): domain Bacteria; phylum Myxococcota_A; class UBA9160; order UBA9160; family JAFDET01; genus JAFDET01. The sequence continues at coordinate 38,701 of JAFDET010000001.1, read as the reverse complement.
ATCGATTCGCGCGGCCACGGCGACTCGGACTGGGCCGACGAGTACAGCTGGCCGACCGACATCCTGGACGTCATCCACGTCCTGCGCGACCTGGGGCGTCCCGCCCATCTGGTGGGCCACAGCCGCGGCGGCGGCCTCGCCACCGATGCCGCAATTCTGGACCCCGGCAGCGTGCGTAAGCTGGTCAACCTGGACGGCTTCGGCCCGCCGGAAGAAGGCTTCGCGATCCCGGGCCGCACACACGAAACGCGCACGCCTCCCGAGAACCTGGCCTTGTACCTGGACTGGCGGCAGCGCTCCGCCGCGCGCTCCGGCTTCCGCCCGGCGCCCGACGTCGGCGTGCTGGCGGAGCGACGCCAGGCCCAGAACCCGCGCCTGTCGCTGGACTGGCTGCGCTACTTCGCTTCGGCCGGATCGCGGCGCACCGAGGACGGCTACGTGTGGAAGTTCGATCCCTTCGCGGGCCGCGGCATGGGCCCCTTCCGCCCGGAGTGGATCGCTCCCAACTGGACTCGGCTGCGCCTGCCCATGCTGGCCGTGGTGGGCGGCGTGCCCGACACCTGGGGACCGCTGCCCGAGCCGATGCTGAGCAAGCGGCTGGCCCACGTGCCCCGCCTGGACCGCGCCGTGGTCGAGGACGCCGGCCACTTCATGCACATCGAGAAGCCGGAGGAGACCGCGCGCCTGATCCTGGACTGGCTGGAGGACGAGGCGTGACCCGGCTGAAGAGCGGTCGCATCCAGGTGGCACTCCACGAGCTTCGCACGGGCCCCGGGCCGACGTTGCTGCTGCTGCACGAGCTGTGGGGCCGGGGCACCGACCTGACCGAAGCCGCCGCAGCCTGGCCCGGCGGTCGCGTGCTGGCCCTGGACTTCGCCGGTCACGGCGCCAGCGACCGCGCGCGCGGCGGCACCTACGCACCGGAGACCCTGGCCTGCGGCGCCGACGCGGCCCTGGTCGAGGCCGGGCGCGCCTACGTGGCGGGCTTCGGTCTGGGTGCGTACGTGGGCCTGCTGGTAGCCGGCGCGAGGCCCGATCGCGTGCCCGCCGCCTACCTGTTGCCCGGGGAAGGGCTGGATGGCGGCGGCAGCGAGCCCGACTGGGAGATGCCCCTGGAGACCGTGTACGAGAACGTGGCCGAGCAGCTCGCCGCCGCCGGTGCCGACGGCAGTGGCGCCGACCCCATGCTGCGCTCCTGCGCGCGCGACCTGCGACCGACCGATTACGCCGTCGCCTTTGCGGAACGGGTGCCCCGCCTGCTCCTGGCCGAAGACGGCGGGGAGCGCCCGGACTGGTGGCGGGCGCTCCACGACGCCCCGCGCGTCGAGGCGGCGCCGGCCGCGCTCGCGGACGGCTTCGCCCAGCTGCTGCGCGACGCCTGAGCGGGCCTACTCCGCCGGCGGACGAACCGGGATGTTGAGCTCGAGCAGGCGGCGCTTCACCTCGCCCACCGTGGTGTGCTTGAAGTGGAAGATCGACGCGGCCAGAGCCGCCTGGCAGTGCCCGCCGTCGGGTCCGTCGGCCAGGGCTTCGGCCATGTCCTCGGCGCTGCCTCCGCCGCCGGACGCGATCACCGGAATCGGAATCGAGTCGGCCGTCGCGCGCAGCAGGTCCAGGTCGTAGCCGCTGCGCGTCCCATCCTTGTCCATGCTGGTGAGCAGGATCTCGCCGGCGCCGGCTTCCGCCATGCAGCGGGCCCAGCGCACGGCGTCGATGCCGGTGGGCGTGCGCCCGCCGTGGGTGCACACCTCCCAGCGGGTCTCGCCGGGGATGACCGGCGCCAGCGCCGCGCCCGCGGTGCGCTCGTCCGCGTCGCGCTCACTGGGCACGAGCACACCGCCCTCTTCGCGCACGGCGCGGGCGTCGATGGCCACCACCAGGTTGGCGCTGCCGATCCGCGCGGCCGCATCCGCCACCAGGTCCGGATTCAGCACCGCCGCGGTCATGATCGATACCTTGTCGGCGCCGGCGTTGAGCAGGTCCCGCACGTCGTCGAGCCCGCGCACCCCGCCTCCCACCGTGAGCGGCATGAAGACCGTCTCCGCGGTGCGCGCCACCACATCCAGCAGGATGCTGCGCCCCTCGTGGCTGGCCGTGATGTCGAGGAAGGTGATCTCGTCGGCCTCCTGCTGGTCGTACATCTGCGCCACCTCGACGGGATCGCCGGCGTCCACGTGGTCGACGTACTGAACGCCCTTCACCACGCGGCCCGCGCGCACGTCCAGGCAGGGGATGATGCGCTTCAGGAGCACGACGCGGCCTCCAGCGCGCGGTCCAGATCCAGGTCGCCGGTGTAGAGGGCGCGCCCGGCGATGACCCCGGCCACGCCGCGGGACGCCAGCGCGGCGGCGCGCTTCACGTCGTCCAATGACGCGACCCCGCCCGAGACGATCACCGGGATCGAGACCAGCTCGGCCAGCTGCGCGGTCGCTTCCAGGTTGGGTCCCGTGAGCATGCCGTCCCGGGCGATGTCCGTGTGCACGATGGCCGCCACGCCCGCGTCCTCGAAGCGCCGGGCCATGTCCAACGCGGTGGTCTCACTGGTCTCGAGCCAGCCCTCGACGGCCACGTGCCCCTCTCGTGCGTCGATCCCCACCACGATCCGTCCGGGATTCAGCCTCGCCGCCTCGCGAACCAGCTCGGGATCTCGCAGGGCCGCGGTTCCGATCACCACCCGATCGACGCCCAGCGCGACGGCGGACTTCACGCCGTCCAGGTCGCGGATGCCTCCGCCCAGCTGCACCGGCGCCGCGCCCGCGGCGGCAACGACCGCTCGGATCGATGCCTCGTTCCCGCGCTCGCCGCTGCGCGCCGCGTCCAGATCGACCACGTGAATGCGCGGCGCACCGGCCTCGGCGAAGCGCCGGGCCACCGCGCCCGGGTCCGGGTCGTAGACGGTAGCGGCGGCGTAGTCACCTCGGGACAGGCGCACGACGCGCCCGCCCAGGAGATCGATGGCGGGAATCAGCTCGAAGCTCATGGCCGGGACCTACCAGCGCGTGCGTCCCGGCGACTGGAGGTCGGCGCCGCTGCCGTACGGGAACTCGCCGGCCAGCTCCCCTGCGCCCCAGCGCGCCAGCTCCTCTACCGAGAGCCAGCGCATGCCGCCGCCCGGATAGCGCCCGACATTGAAGACGTTCTCGTTGAGCGGCCGCTGGGTCTCGTTGATGCTGCTCTTCCACAGGCGCGCGCCGCCCGGGGCCTTGAGCACCACCACCTCGAACCAGACGCTGGCCGCCGTAGAGGAGCCCATGGCCTCCGGTGCGCGCTCGCGCATCCGGTAGACGGTGCCGTACGCGACGGCAGGCGTGCCGAACTCCTTGTGCACCACCTGAGCCACGATGCGCGGCGGGGGCGTGGCCATCTCCGGCGTGAGCCCCAGCGCCGTACGCACGTCGCCCACGGGCACCACCCGAATGCCGCGCTTCATGAGCGCCTCGGTGACGAAACGCTCGATCAGCGCCGCGGCCTCCGGGCCCGGAACGTTGCGCGTGCCCGTGCGCGGGTACAGGTCCGCAACGCGGAACGGCGCGATGGCCACCTTGTCGATGTTCAGCTCGCGCGCCTCCTTGCCGGAGGCGTAGATCTCCGAGCGCGCCGTGGGCGCCTGGGCGCAGGCACTGGACAGCAGCGCCACGGCGCACAGTGCGAGAAGCGCGCGACTCAGCGGCATCGGCCTACCCACGCCGCGAACGCGTCGAGGACGCGCTTGCCGGCACTCTGGCTCTTCTCGGGATGGAACTGCACGGCGAAGATCCCCTCGCTGGCTACGGCCGCGGCCAGCGGTCCGCCGTAGTCGGCCTCTCCCACCACCTGACCTTCCTCTGACGGAACGGCGCGATAGGAGTGCACGAAGTAGTAGCAGTCCTCCTCGGGGAGGTCCTGCAGCATGGGGTGCTCGCCCCGAAAGCGGACCCGATTCCATCCGATGTGGGGAACCCGCAGCGGCTCGCCGTCGGATCCGCGATCCGCGAAGCGCTCGACCCGGCCCGGCAGCAACCCCCAGCCCGGGGTCACTCCGTGCTCGTCGCTCTCCTCGAACAGGAGCTGGAGCCCAAGGCACAGACCCAGATAGGGACGCGAGGCGGCGATGGCATCCTGGATGGCGCGGTCCAGACCCTTGGCGCGCAGGCTGGCCGCCGCATCGGCGAAGTTGCCCACACCGGGCAGCACCACGGCGTCCGCGCGAGCGACGGCAGCGGGATCGGCGGTCACGTCCGGCACGAGCCCCGAGCGCGCCAGCGCCTTGGACACGCTGCGCACGTTGCCGAAGCCGTAGTCCACGACGGCTGCAGTGAGGGGGGTTGCGGACATGGCTCGCTACAAGGTCCCCTTCACCGAGGGGACCCCCTCCACCCGGGAATCGATCTCCACCGCCCCGCGCAGAGCGCGGGCCAGGCCCTTGAAGATCGCCTCCACCACGTGGTGGGGACTGCGCCCGTAACGCTTCTCCACGTGAAGATCGATTCCGCCGTTCTGTGCGAAGGCGAACAAGAAGTCCTCCACCAGGCTGGCGTCGAACTCGCCCACACGGTCGTTGGCCAGGTCCACCCGGTAGACCAGGTACGCCCGGTTCGAGAGATCGAGCGCAACCTCCACCTTGGCCTCGGCCATGGGCAGCACGAAGCTTCCGTAGCGACGGATACCGGCAGCACTTCCCAACGCTTGGCGCAGGGCCTGGCCCAGCACGATGCCCACGTCCTCGACCGTGTGGTGCAGGTCCACTTCCAGGTCGCCCTTGGCGCGCAGGTCCAGATCGAACAGACCGTGCTTCGCGAAGGACTCGAGCATGTGGTCGAAGAACGCGATCCCGGTATCCACCTGGTACTGGCCGGAGCCGTCCAGGTCGAGCGCGAGACGGATCTCGGTCTCGCCGGTCTTGCGTTCGATGACGGCCCTTCTCTGATCGCTCACAGCTCCACCTCCGCGGCTCGCGCCGCTTCGCGTTCGCGCCGGGCGCGCCGGATCTTCTGGAGCCGCAGCTCCACCGACTGGCCGTGCCCCGGCAGGCCCTCCAGCTCCGCCAATCGGATCACGTCCGCCCCCAGCTCCCGCAGCTTGGGCGGATCGAAGCGCACGAACGCCGTGCGCTTGAGGAAGTCGTCGACGCCCAGCGGCGAGAAGAAGCGAGCGGTGCCCCCCGTCGGCAGCACGTGGTTGGGACCGGCCAGGTAGTCGCCCACGGCCACCGGTGTGTAGTGGCCCAGCAAGACCGTCCCCGCATTTTCGACCAGGCGCAGCGTCTCGTCGGCGTCGTTCACCGCCAGCACCAGGTGCTCCGGGGCATAGGCGTTCGCCACATCCATGGCCTCCTCCAGGTTCTTCACCACGAAGATGGCGCCGCCCTTCGAGAGCGCCTGCCGGGCGATCTTGGCGCGCTCGAGCCCCTTCAGCTGGCGCGCCAGCTGCTCCTGGACGCGGGTCGCGATGCTCCTGGAGGTGGTCACCAGGACAACGCCGGCCTGCTCGTCGTGCTCGGCCTGGGACAGCAGGTCGGCGGCCACCCAGGCGGGAGTGGCCGTCTTGTCCGCCACCACCAGCACCTCCGTGGGCCCGGCCTCTGCGTCGATCGCCACCCGGCCGAAGACCAGGCGTTTGGCAGCGGCCACGTACTGGTTTCCCGGTCCCACGATCTTGTCGACACGCGGCACGGACTCCGTACCGAAGGCCAGCGCACCGATCGCCTGGGCCCCGCCCATGCGGAAGACGCGGTGGACGCCCGCCACGCGCGCCGCGATCAGCACGTCGGGCCGGATCGACCCGTCGGCCTGGGGCGGGGTGGCCATCACGATCTCGGGCACTTCCACCACCGACGCGGGAATCGCGTTCATGATCACCGACGACGGATAGGCGGCCTTGCCGCCGGGCACGTAGATCCCCACGCGCTCCAACGCCCGAACCCGGTGGCCCATGAAGGCGCCGCCCTCCTCGCGCATCTCCCAGCTTCCCGCGATGCGCTTCTTGTGGAACTCGCGCACCCGCATGGCCGCCTTGCCGATGGCCGCCCGGTCAGCGGCGTCGACCTGCTCGACGCCGTCGTCCCATTCCTGGGGGGTGACCTCCAGTACGCTGACCGGTGCGCGGTCGTACTTGCGCACCAGAGCGAGCAACGCGTCGTCACCGCCGTCGCGGACCTGGTCCAGGATCTTGCGAGCGGTCTTTTCGACGGACGGATCCTCTTGTTCGCGGCGATCGATGAGCTTCTTGAGCGCGGTGCGAAAGCGCGGCTCACCGGTCTTGTAGACCGGAAGGATCGCCTTGGTGGTTCGACTGGCCATCAGGACTCCCTCCGAATGTCGGCACCGAGAGAACGCAGCTTCTCTTCGATGCGTTCGTACCCGCGATCGATGTGGTAGACGCGACTCACCGTGGTCGTGCCCTCCGCGGCAAGCCCCGCCACCAGCAGGCACGCCGAAGCCCGCAAGTCGGTGGCCATGACCGGTGCACCCGCCAGCCGCGGAACGCCGCGCACCAGGGCCGCGCGACCTTGAAGTGAGATGTCGGCACCCATGCGCTGCAGCTCCGGAACGTGCATGAAGCGATTCTCGAACACATTCTCGGTGACCACGCTGGAGCCGTCGGCGGTGCACAGCGCGGCCAGAAGCTGTGCCTGCATGTCTGTGGGAAAGCCAGGGTAGGGCGCGGTGGACACGTCCACGCCGCGCAGCGGCTCCCCGGCCCGAGCGCGCACGCGATCGGCGGCGACGTCCAGCTCGGCGCCGCCCTCGCGAAGCTTGTCCAGCACCGCGTCCAGGTGGGTCGGGTCGGTGCCCGTCACGGTCACGTCGCCGCGGGTCACGATGCCCGCGGTGAGAAGGGTCCCGGTCTCGATGCGGTCGCCGCTCACAGTGTGGTGGATGCCACGCAGCCTGCGGGCGCCGCGCACGCGGATGCAGTCACTCCCGGCGCCTTCCAGGTCGACACCCATGCGCGCCAGCGCGTCCGCAAGCTCCAGCACCTCGGGCTCGCGGGCGGCGTTCTCGATCAGCGTCTCGCCCCTCGCCAGCGCCGCGGCCATCATCACGTTCTGGGTGCCGTTGACGCTGACCATGTCGAAGACCACGCGGCCGCCCACCAGCTTCTCGACGCGGGCCTCCACGGTCCCGTGGTCCAGCGAGATCTTGGCGCCCAGGGCAGCGAAGCCCTTCAGGTGCTGATCGATCGGGCGCACGCCGATGGCGCAGCCGCCGGGCTCGGAAACCCGCGCCAGCCCGCAGCGCCCCAGCAGCGGGCCCAGCACCATGAACGAGGCGCGCATCTTTCGCACCAGGTCGTAGGGCGCCTCCGGCTCCACGATGCGCGATGCATCGATGCGCAGCGTGTGGGGCTCGTCGGAAAGCCACTCCGCCTGGGCGCCCAGCGCGCGCAGGAGCTCCAGCATGGCATCCACGTCGCGCACGCGCGGCGCGTTGGCAAGCCGGGTCTCTCCTTCGGCCAGGAGCGCCGCAGCCATCAACGCCAGGGTGGCGTTCTTGGAGCCCGACGCGTGCACGACGCCCTCGAGGCGCGGCCCGCCGCGTACGACGATGCGGTCCATCTACGCTTCCCCTCCGGCGAGTGCGCTGACCGCGCGCTCGCGCCCGGCCAAGTCGCGGTGCACGCGCACGTCGCGCAGGCCCGCATCGGTGCACAGCTGCAGCAGCGCCGGGGCCTGCCGCGGATCGATCTCCAGGGCCAGTACGCCGCCCGCTTCCAGGTGGTCGGACGCCTCGGCCACCAGGCGCCGCAACACCTCCAGCCCGTCGGCCCCGGCGTAGAGCGCCGACTCCGGCTCGTGGCGGAGCTCCGGCGCCAGGCTGTCGGCCTCGCCGCGGCCGATGTAGGGGGGGTTGGAGATGACCAGGTCGAAGCGCTCGCCGGCCAGCGGCTCGAACAAGTCGCCCTCGGCGAACGCGACGCGGTCGGCCAGGCCCAGACGCTCGGCATTGCGGCCGGCCACCGCCAGGGCGGCGGCCGAAAGATCCGTCGCCACCACCCGCGCCTTGGGGCGCTCGGTGGCCAGGGCCAGCGCCACCGCGCCCGACCCGGTTCCCACGTCCAGCACGCGAAGCTCCGCCTCCGCATCGGGCAGGCGCTCCAAGGCGGCGGTCACCAGGGTCTCGGTCTCGGGGCGCGGAACCAGGACGTCCGGCGTGACCTCGAAGGACAGCGACCAGAACTCACGGGTCCCGGTCAGCAACGCCACGGGAATCCGCTCATCGGCGCGGCGCTGCACCAGCGCGCGGAATCGGGCGCGCTCCGGTTCCTCGACGGGCTTTTCGTACTCCACGTAGAGGCGCAGCCGGTCGCACTCCAGCGCGTAGGCCAGCAGCACCTCGGCATCCAGGCGCGGCGTATCGATGCCGCGGGACGCGAAGTGGTCCGTCGTCCAGCGCAGCAGATCGAGCACCGTCCAGACTCGCTCGGTGCGCTCGGAACTCATGCCGCCACTCCTTGCAATCGCGCCACCATGGCCGTTCCCACGCCGTCCAGAAGCTCGTCGAGATCTCCCTCGACGATGTTCTCCAGCTTGTGCAGCGTCAAGCCCGCACGGTGGTCCGTCACTCGGGACTGCGGGAAGTTGTAGGTGCGGATCCGCTCGCTGCGGTCGCCGGTCCCCACCTGGGAACGGCGCTCGCTGGCGCGCTCGTTCGCCTGGCGCTGCTGCTCGGCCTCGAGCAGCCGCGAGCGCAGGATCTTCATGGCCCGCGCCTTGTTCTTGTGCTGCGACTTCTCGTCCTGGCAGATCACCACCACGCCGGTGGGGACGTGGGTGATCCGCACCGCCGAGTCGGTGGTGTTGACGCTCTGGCCGCCGGGCCCGGACGCGCGGAACACGTCGATGCGCAGGTCCTTGGCTTCGATGGCCAGGTCCACCTCTTCGGCCTCGGGCAGGACCGCGACGGTGGCGGTGGAGGTGTGGATGCGGCCCTGGGACTCGGTGGCGGGCACGCGCTGCACCCGGTGCACGCCGCTCTCCCACTTGAGGCGGCTGTAGACGCGCTCGCCGCTGATCGAGGCGATGCCTTCCTTGATGCCGCCGCCGTCGGTCTCCGACAGCGAGAGGGGCTCGAACTTCCAGCCCTGCCCCTCGGCGTAGCGCCCGTACATACGGAACAGGTCAGCGGCGAAGAGCGCGGCCTCGTCGCCGCCGGTCCCGCCGCGGATCTCGACGATGACGTTCTTCTCGTCGTTGGGATCCTTGGGGATCAGGAGATCCTTGAGCTCGGCCTCCAGCTCGGGGAGGGAGGTCTCCAGATCGCGGATCTCGGAACGCGCCAGCTCCTGGACCTCGGAGTCCGGGTCCTCCAGCATCGAGCGCGCTTCCTCGAGCTGGCCCAGGGCATCGCGATAGCGCGCACCGGTCTCGCGCAGGGACCGCAATCCGCCCAGCTCCTTGGCCAGGCGGGCGTACTCGGCCCCGTCAGCGCCGCTGAGTGAGGAGAGCTTCTCCTCCAGCTCGCGACCGCGTGCCTCCGCCTCGTCGATTCTCTCGAGCAGCTCGGCCATGCCAAAGCCTCGTCCCCGACGTCCGCGGGGGGCGTCTCCGAGGGCTCCAGAATCCAGGGGGGTGGTTTCGAGATACGTACGGGGAGCGGTGCCGCGGACAGTCGGGTGTGGTTCGCCAGGAGGCCTAGGGGCCCCTAACGATGTCCTCGCACCAGATGGTTCTCCATCCACAACACGTCGAATTGGATAGCCTTTCTGCCCCTGGGCTGCAAACCCCGGGCGGCCTCGAACCTGCCTGGACATCGGCCGGCAGCCGTCAGGCGACGCTTCGGTAGAGGTCCTCCAAGCGCGCGGCCACGTCCTCCCAGCGAAACTCCGCCGCCCGCGCACGGGCCCGCCGGCTGTGCTCCTCCCGGACGTCCGGATCGGCGAGCAGCGCTGCCAGGCACTCCGCCGATGCCTCCCAGTCGGCCGGGTCCACCAGGGTTCCGCCGCCCGCCACCACCTCGCGGTTCGCGGAGCGATCCGAGGTGATCACCGGGGTGCCGTAGCTCATGGCCTCGAGCAGCGTGATGCCGAAGCCCTCCTCCCAGGACGGGCAGACGTAGGCGAGGGCGCCCCGGTAGAGCTGCGCCAGGGCCGCGGGCGAGACCTGGCGGTGCCACGTCAGGCGTCCCTGCTCGCGCAGCGCACGCAAGGACTCCTCCGCCAGGCGCTCTCCCTCGAAGCCGGGAATCCCCACCACCACCAGGCGCAGGTCCGGCACCGCGGCCACGGCGCGAGTCACGTGCTCGTAGTTCTTGCGCGCCTCGAGTCGCGCCACGATCAGGGCGTAAGGCCCTGCGGAATCCAGCTCGGCGCCCGCGCTCGGAAGCAGCGGGGGATCGCCCTCCAGGCTCCGCGGGCAGCCGTAGCCGGTGACGACGATGCGGTCGGCCTCGACCCCCAGCTGGGAGACCATCTCGTCCCGGAGGCTCTCGGTCAGGACGGTGTAGAGGTCCGCACGCTCCAGGACGCGACGCAGCTTGTCGGCCCGCCCCTCCTGGAAGGCCGACGACTGGTACGGGTTGGGCCGCAGCGTCCACACGTCGTGGACGTGGAGGATGCGGGTGCGAAAGGGCAGGGACGGCAGCTTGTGGTAGCTGCTGTGCAGGATCCTCCCGCGCAGCGGGAGGTCCAGGGACAGATAGGGATGGTAGGCGCGCAGCGGGGTGCAGCCGAGGGCGCGCAGCGCCACCAGGTTCTGCGCCGGCGGGCCGGCGCCGCGGCGGTAGAGGAAGACCGGGTCCACGTCGCGGCCGTGCCGCTTCAGCGCCAGGAAGAAGTGGGTGCCGACGTTGCCCACGCCGTGGTGCAGCGAGAGGGCGCTGCGGGTGTTGTCGAAGAAGACCCTCACGGCGGGCGAGGGTACCCCGCCATTCCGGCGCAGCCCGCGGCGCCCGCTGCCCCCTCCGGTAGCCCGGAAGGCCGGTGCTAGCCTGCATGGGCATGGCCGACCGCCGCTACACGGAGCTCCTCGACTCGATCGAGGCCACCCAGCACAGCCGCAGCGGCAGCTTCGAGGAGGCGCTGGCCATCGCCGATCCGCTCGCACGCGGCCGCGCGCTGGACGTTCCCTGCGGCCCCGGGCGCATGGCGGAGGCGTTGGGCCGGCTGGGCTTCCGCGCCTTCGGCGCGGACCTGGACAGCGAGGGCTACAGCGGCTCGGCTCCGTTCTGCACCCTGGATCTGAACCGGCCGCTCCCCTACGCCGACGCCAGCTTCGGCTTCATCTACTGCGGCGACGGCATCGAGCACCTGGAAAGCCCTTTCCTGCTGCTGCGGGAGCTGGCCCGAATCCTGGGGAACGACGGCGTGCTCGTGGTCGTCACCCCCAACTACCTGAACGTCGAGCGGCGCCTCCAGTTCCTGCTGACGGGCTCCCTGGCCAAGGCTCCCCGGCGCGTCGCCAACTACTACGACGGCGCGCCATTCGACCGAGGGCATATCAACCCACTTACGCTGACCCGGCTGGCCTACATGGCCGAGAACGCCGGCCTAGAGCTGATGGAGGCGCGCACGCTGCTGCCGCGCCGGGGCCAGCGCTGGCTGGCGCCGCTGGCGCTGCTGGTCCGGGCCCTGGCCATCCCCTTGAAGCCGAGGCGAAAGCGCGACCTCTTCGCCGAGCACACCCAGAGCTGGCGCATGCTCATGGGCGGCAAGCAGCTCCTCGCGGTGTTCCGCCGCGCCCGCAAGCCGCTCGTCCCGACGGGCCTACGTCCCTCGCAGCAAGGCCAGAGCCTCTGACCCGCGCGATCCACGGAACTAAGAAAGGGGACGGTCCTTAGTCTGGGTCAGGAGTTCATGGAGGCCAGGAACTCCTCGTTGGAGTCGGTGGCTTTGACCTTCTCCAGCAGGAACTCCATGGAGTCCACCGGGGAGAGCGGCGACAGCACCTTGCGCAGCAGGTACATGCGGCTCAGCGTCTGCTCGTCGAGCAGCAGCTCCTCGCGCCGGGTCGCCGAGCGGTTGATGTCGATGGCCGGGTAGGTGCGCCGGTCGGCCAGCTTGCGGTCCAGGACCAGCTCGCTGTTTCCGGTGCCCTTGAACTCCTCGAAGATCACCTCGTCCATCCGCGAGCCCGTGTCGATCAGCGCCGTCCCCACGATGGTGAGGCTGCCGCCTTCCTCCACATTGCGCGCCGCACCGAAGAAGCGCTTGGGCTTGTGCAGGGCGTTGGAATCCACACCTCCCGAGAGGATCTTTCCGGAGTGAGGCACCACGGTGTTGTGGGCCCGCGCCAGGCGCGTGATCGAGTCCAGCAGGATCACCACGTCGCGCTTGTGCTCGGTGAGGCGCTTGGCCTTCTCGATCACCATGTCGGCGACCTGTACGTGGCGGGTGGCGGGCTCGTCGAAGGTGGAGGAGATCACCTCGGCCTTCACGTTGCGCTGCATGTCCGTCACCTCTTCGGGCCGCTCGTCGATGAGCAGCACGATGAGGTAGGACTCGGGCTGGTTCTCCGCGATGGCGTTGGCGATGTCCTTGAGGATCATCGTCTTGCCGGCCTTGGGCGGCGAGGTGATCAGCGCACGCTGCCCCTTCCCGATGGGCGCGATGAGGTCGATGATGCGCGTGGTGAGACCCCCGCTCTTCGCCTCCAGGTTGAACTTCTCCAGCGGGTAGAGGGGCGTCAGGTTGTCGAAGAGAATCTTGTGTCGAGCTGCCTCGGGCTTCTCGAAGTTGATGCTCTCGACCTTGAGCAGAGCGAAGTAACGCTCGGTCTCCTTGGGCGGCCGGATCTGGCCCTTGATGGTGTCGCCGGTGCGCAGGCCGAAGCGGCGAATCTGCGACGGCGAGACGTAGATGTCGTCCGGCCCAGGCAGGTAGTTCTGATCCGGCGCGCGCAGGAAGCCGAAGCCGTCGGGCAGCGTCTCCAGGCAGCCCTCGGCGAAGATCTTCTCGTCCGCGTCGGTCTTGGCCTTCAGGATCGCGAAGATCAGGTCCTGCTTGCGCAGCCCGGCGGCGTTCTCGACGTTGAGCCCCTCGGCGAGCTCCGCCAGCTCCTCCATGGGCTTGTGCTTGAGGTCGGTGACGTACATGCGCTCGCCGCCGTCGTCCTCGTCCTCGGTATAGATCATGTCGGTGTTGTCGTAGTCCTCGTCCAGGGGCGAGAAGTCCTGATCCATCCCGCCCATCCGAGGCGCGTGGTTTCCACGCGAGCTGTTGCCGCGCGGTCGGCGGCTCTTTCCGCGCGGTCGCCCTGAAGTTCGATTGCCTTGGGACACGGTGACCTCTTGGGTGGTGACGGGGGTTGGGTTGGAGTTCTCGAGGCTCGGAGAAAGTGGAGGAGTTCCGAGACCGGCGGTCCGCCCGGGGGCGGTCCTTGCCCTCGATCGGGGCTGGGGATGGCTGGTGCGGCTCAGCTTCTCGTTCGGAGGTTCAGCCCTTGAAGTTGAGTGGTTTCAGTGCCCGCGGGTTCGGACCCGCGCTTGACCTGTGTCTGGGGAATCAGCTCTGGTTTCTTCAAGAGAATGCGGTCGATCGACCACTTGAAAAAACCCTACGCCGGGCCCTGGGGGCTGTCAAGGGCGGCCTCGGGACGGTTCCCCGCGCGAACGAAGTGGAGCAAACGACCCGCGCGCGCGCCGTCGCGCCGGTACGAATGGAAACGGTCGGCATCGCAGCGCGTGCAGTCCACCGCCTCCGTGCCGATCGCGTGCGGCGGCAGGCCCGCAGACTCCAGTGCCCAGCGCGCCAGCGCTCCCAGGTCTACGCGCGCGTGATCGGGCCCAGCGGGCACCAGCGCGACCTCCAGATCGGCGCCGAAGCGCTTCCGCAGCGGACCCAGCACGGGCGCGTCCACCTCGTAGCAGCACGGACCCACGTGGGGCCCGATCGCGGCGCGCACCGCTTCGTTCGCGCTGCCACGCAGCGCACTCAAGCCGGCGGCAATCACCCCATGGGCAAGCCCCTTCCAGCCGGCGTGCACGGCCGCCACACGCACCCCGCCGCGCACTCCCATGAGGATGGGGACGCAGTCGGCCGTCAACACACCCACGGCGCGCCCAGGCGCATCGGTCCAGACGGCGTCCGCCTCGGAGGGCTGCACCTCACCCTGCGCGTCCGCCCGGGCAACGGCGATGCCGTGCACCTGACGCGGCCGCGCCAGCCCCTCCGGCTCGGAGCTTCCCCGCAGGCCGAAGCCGTGCTCCACCTCCCATTCCATGAGCAGCGGATCGGTGAGGAAGCCCGCGCTCACGATGCCTCGCGCCGGGCAAGGCGGCGCAGCACATCCGCCAGGTCGTCGGGCTCGGGCGCCTCGAAGCGCAGCGCCTCGCCCGTCCGCGGATGCCGAAAGCCCAGCACGGCTGCGTGCAGGGCCGGGCGGTCGAGGAGCCGGGTGGGGTTGCGGCGCCCGTAGACCGGATCGCCAACGATCGGCATCCCGGCGGAGGCCAGGTGAACGCGGATCTGGTGGGTGCGTCCCGTCTCCGGCCGGATCTCCAGCCAGCTCACGCCGCTGCGCGCGAAGCGCTCCAGCACGCGCCAGGCCGTGAGCGCCTGGCGGCCCACCGGGCTGGCCACGGACATGCGCTTGCGATCGCGCCGGTGGCGGCCCACGGGCCGGTCGATGCGCCCTTCGTCGCGGCCGGGCAGGCCGCGGACCAGCGCCCGATAGATCCGCTCGATGCTGTGGTCGCGGAACTGCTCCGCCAGGCCGCGGTGGGCGGCGTCGTTCTTGGCGGCCACCAGCACCCCGCTGGTTCCCCGGTCCAGGCGGTGCACGATCCCCGGCCGCAGCACGCCGCCCACGCCGGCCAGATCCCCGCAGTGGTGGAGCAGCGCGTTGACCAGAGTGCCGTCGGGGTGACCGGGAGCCGGGTGCACGACCAGCCCGGCGGGCTTGTCCACCACGACCAGGTCCGCGTCCTCGTAGAGGATCTCCAGCGGGATCGGCTGGGGCTCCAGTGCGCAGCCCACGGGATCCGGCGGCTCGGCCCGCAGCACGTCGCCGGAGCGCACACGGCGTGAGGCGCGCGCCGGCTCGTCGTTGACGCGGACGTGACCCGCGTCGATCCAGCGCCGCACCTGTGCGCGGGGCTGGCCGGCGGCGTCGGCCAGGGCGAGATCGAGACGGCGACCCGCCTCCTCTTCGCCCACCACGAAGGTCACCATATCCGCGCGCGGACACTCCGGCTGCCGCAGATCAGAACATCCACGATCGCGCGGTCGACGAAGTTCTCCTTGTGCAGCAGCTCCGGCTCGACGCGACTCTCGAAGTAGGCCCGTGCCTCTTCGAAGTGCCCCTCCAGGCGCTCGAAGAGGTCGTCCCGCTCCAGGCCCTCGCGGACGGTGTCACGGTTGTAGAGCAGCACGTCCGACAGGATGGCGCGGGCCAGCCGGCGCGCTCGCTCGGCGTCGGCAATCCGGGCCACCTAGTTGCGGCCTCCGTGCTTCCCCTCGCCCCGGTGCTGCTGCAGGCGCTCCACGTAGGAGAGCGATGCACCCGGCGCGTCGAGCCCCAGGCAGCGGGCGTAGGCGCTGACGAAGCCGCGCACGTAGACCGTCGCCGGGAGATCGTCGAAGCGCTCGTCCTCGATGAAGTGGATGTAGGTCGGGTTGACCTTGGTCACCTCGGCGATCTGATCGATCTCGACCCCGCGCAGCAGCCGCGCACGGCGCAGCCGTGCGCCGTCGTACATGCTGGCATCGCCCTCTTCGTCCACGTCCTCGAAGCCGGAGATACTGGGGACCACCTGGGCCTTCGAATGCGGCGGCACCTCGGAGACCAGGGCCGGCATCAGCTCCGCCTGCTCCAGCGGGTCGGGGAAGGGCTCGGGATCGCGCCACGCCGAGTCGTCTTCCCCGCTCAGCCCGGCGTCGTAGCGCTGGCGTGCGGTGGGGTCGGAGAGAATCTCGTAGGCCAGATCCACGCGCTCCCGGGTTACGCGGGAATCCTCCTCCGACAAGAGGGAGTAGACGGCCATGGAGTCGTTGCCGTACGTGGCCAGCGCCATCCGATAGGCGCGCTCGATCTCTTCCGGCGAAGCGTCCGTCGAAATCTCGAGAATCTCGTAGTGGGTCTGGTCCGAGAACGGCCTCACGCTTCCTCCACGACAGCGGGTCCCAGCGACTGGATCACCTTGCGCGCGATGCGGCGCAGGTAGACCGCCGCATCGCAGTTGGGATGCACGTCCACCAGCGGCCGGCGGGCGACCACCGACTCGCGGACCCCGGCATCGTGGTTCACGTAACCCAGGTACTCGGCTTCGAGACCGAAGTAGCTGCGGCACACGCTGCGCACCGAGAACCCCAGCTTGATCTCGTCCGCCGTGCGCACGTCGTTGATCAGCAGGCGCGGCCGGAAGCGGCGCAGGGTCTCGGCGAAGCGCCCTCCCTCGCTGGGATCCAGCTTCTCGATTTCTCGGAGCAGGTCCGCGGGGGTGCGGATGCCGCGCTCGTTGCGCTGATCCATGGCCTGGGTCACCAGGGCCCGCACCGAGTGGGTCAGCATGGAGAGCCGCATGCGCCGGTAGAAGGCGGCCCGCAGGAACGAGTAGGCATTCTCCATGGATGTGGGCTCCGGGCAGAACACCACGATGCCGTCGTCGCCGACCAGGAAGTAGTCCATCACCGCGGGATGGGTGCCGGCCCCCAGGTCGATCAGCACCAGGTCCACCGGGAGCTGACGCAAGCGCGAGAGCAGCCGCACCCGCTGGAAGTGACCGGGCTGGGCCGCCGCCAGGTTGGCGTGGGTGGCCGCGATCAGCCGCAGGTTCGGAATCCCCGTCTCCACCATGAGCTTGGTCAGCTCCTCTTCCCGGTTGGCCACGAAGTCGGCCAGCGAGAGAGGCGGCGGGGGTACACCGAAGCAGGTGTGGGTGTTGGCGCCCTCCAGGTCGCCGTCCACCACCACCACGTCGAAGCCCTCCCGGGCGATGGTCGCAGCAAGGTTGACGGTGACGAAGGTCTTGCCCACGCCCCCCTTGCCGCCGCCGACGGCGATCAAGCGTGCGGCGTCCGGCGCAGCGCCGGTCGCTCGGCTCGCCGTGCCGGCGCTGCCTGCACTCGGTTCGATCACGGACCCCCCTACCGTGATGCGACGTCTACTTCTCGAGCTCGGTGTTCCAGTAAGAAGCGTCGACGATGTTCAGGAACGGCCGCCACTCGTTGTAGCGAACGCTGGAAATCATGAGGTTCATGAGCGGCGTCCAGCGCGGACGCAGCGGAAGGCGGTGAAGCTTCAGGCCCGCCTGCCCCGGCGTACGGCCGCCCTTGCGCCGATTGCAGTCGACGCACGAGCAGACCACGTTCTCCCAGGTGCTGCGGCCGCCGAGCGCCCGCGGAACCACGTGGTCCAGGTTCAGCTCGGCGCGGGCGGGCTTGCGCCTGCAGTACTGACACGTGAAGCCGTCGCGCGCGAAGATGTTGATACGGCTGAAGCGGACGTGGCGCTTGGGGACGCGGTCGAAGGCCACCAGCACGATCACGCGAGGAACGCGCATGGCCCCCCCGGGGGTGCCGACGAAGTCCTCGTCCCGGGCCACAGCGAGCTGCTGCCAGCTCTCGAAGTCGAACGTCTGGTACTGCTCGTCCACCGCCCTCGCGATGCCCTGGTAGATCAGCGAGAACGCCCGACGCACGCTGGTTACGTGAATCGGCAGGTAGGACCGATTGAGGACGAGAACGCTCGAGCTCAGCACGCCGCGAGAATAGCCCTAGGCGAGCATGAGGTTCAATCGGTGCGGCCCAGAGCGAACGTCAAGGCGTGCTCCAGGTCGGCCTCGTCGCCGTCGAGCAGAGTGCGCACGTCGAGCAGCAGGGCGTCATCGCGAATCCGGCCGAGGACCGGAACCGGCGCCTGGCGAAGCCGTGCCGCCAGGGCATCGGGGCCCCGCGCCGCACGCAGCGCCACCACCCAGGTGGGAAGCTCGAAGCCGGGCAGCGACCCGCCCCCCACCGCCGAACGCTCCTGCTCCGCAGTGACGCCCGCCGCCGCGCCCAGGCGCTGGCCCAGCCGGAGCGCCAGCTTCTCCGCGCGGGCGCGCAGCTCGGAGGCATCGGCGCCAAGCGCGCGCAGGGTCGGGATCCGCTCCGGGCGGCCCTCCAGCAGGACGCGCAGCACGGCGTCCAGCGCCGCCAGGCCCAGCTTGTCCAGGCGCAGCGCCCGGGCCAGGGGGTTGCGGGCCATGGCCTCGACGATCTCGCTGCGACCCAGGACGATGCCTGCCTGCGGCCCGCCCAGGAGCTTGTCGCCCGAGAAACAGACCAGGTCCGCACCCTGGCGCAGCCGCGCCGGCGCCAGGGTCTCGGCGGGCAGCTCCACGCCCGGCACGGGCGTGAGGGTTCCGCTGCCCAGGTCCTCCACCAGCGGGATGCCGTGGCGCCGGGCGATCTCGGCCAGCTCCTCCAGGCCGACCTCGGCCACGAAGCCGCGCTGCTCGAAGTTGCTGCGGTGCACCTTGAGCAGCAGGGCGGTGTCGGGACCGATGGCCTGCTCGTAGTCGCGCGGGTGGGTGCGGTTGGTGGTGCCCACCTCCACCAGGCGAACGCCGGCCCGCTCCAGGATCTCGGGGACGCGGAACGAGCCGCCGATCTCCACCAGCTCGCCCCGGGAGACCACCACCTCGCGGCCTCGGGCCAGCGTGTCCAGCGCCAGGAGCACCGCAGCGGCGTTGTTGTTCACCGCCAGCGCCGCCTCCGCTCCCGAAAGGATCACCAGCTTCTCGCGCAGCGGAGCCAGCCGATTGCCGCGGCCGCCGCTGTCCAGGTCGAGCTCCAGATCGCCGTATCCCGCCGCGGCCGCGCTCACCGCAGCGGCGGCCTCCGCACCCAGGACGGCCCGCCCCAGGTTGGTGTGCAGCACCACCCCGGTGGCGTTGATGACGCGGCCCGGGCGCGGCCGGCGCAGCCCCGCCGCCAGCCGGGCGGCCTGGGCCTCCAGGGCCTCGAGGGCCGGAGGCTCCGCCCCGGGGTCCGCATCCAGGTCGCGGCGGGCGGCCGCGACGGCCCGTCGCGCACCCTCCACACGCGCCCAGGCCGGCAGATCCGGCCAGGACTTCGCCAGAGCGTCGGCCAGTCGCCCCACCGCGGGGAGGCTGCTTCTCGGATCTTCCTTGACCTCGTCCCCGGGATGCATGATGTTGGATCTCACGAGTTTGTACGGCTCGGCAGGGTCCGGTTGATGTGCCACGGTGCGCCAGCGGTCCCCGCCCGGGCGAGCGGGACGGGCGACGGGGAGGTCGTCCGCGGGGGCTCACCGGAGCAGGCCAGCCGTCACGGTAGAGTGAGTCACATTGCGAGTCAACGCTTTAGCCTTTGATTTCGGGAGCTTAGAGAGAGCCTCCCGTCCTCCGGACGGCGCCTTCAGCGCCCCCGTACCCCGCTTGGCCTCCCCGACTCTCGGGACCCGCTGAGGTCCCACGTCCCGCCTCAGGCCAGGCCAAGGCTCGCCCAGCACAGGAGCGGCATCGGTCCGCACGTCCACTCCATTGGGGCGGGCCGCCCTCCGCGGGAAAGTCGAGATGAACAACGAGATCGTGGTCAATGCCACCCCGGGCGAGACCCGAGTGGCCATCCTCGAGAAGGGCAGCTTCGTCGAGCTCTACATCGAGCGCGCCAGCACCCGCAGCATGGTGGGCAACGTGGTCAAGGGCCGCGTCACCCGGGTCCTGCCGGGAATGCAGGCCGCCTTCGTGGACATCGGCCTGGAGAAGGCCGCCTTCCTCTACGTCGGCGACTACCTGGCCGATACCGATGCGGACGCGGACGGCGATTCCGGGCGCCGCCGCCGCCGCAACGGCAACGGCCGCCAGTTCCCCAAGATCGAGACCCTGCTGTCCGAGGGCCAGGAGGTCGTGGTGCAGGTGGCCAAGGAGCCCATCGGCACCAAGGGCGCCCGGATCACGTCCCACGTGTCCATCGCCGGCCGCCACCTGGTGCTGACGCCGTCGGGCCGCCGGGTGGGTGTCTCGCGGCGCATCGGCTCGGACAAGGAGCGCCGCCGGCTGCGCGACACCGTGGAACGCATGCGCCCCAAGGACCTGGGCTTCATCATCCGCACCGCCGGCGACGGCGTGCGGGAGCCGGACCTGGAGGCCGACGTCAAGTACCTGGCCGAGACCTGGGAGGAGATCCAGTCGGGCAAGGCCCAGGCCCGCGCGCCGCACATCCTCTACCACGAGCCGGACCTGCCCATGCGGGTGATTCGCGACGCGGCGGGCAGCGGTACCAACCGCATCGTGATCGACGACCCGGGTGTGTACGCGCAGCTGAAGACGTTCGTCGATCGCTTCATGGTCGATCCGCCGACCATCGAGCACTACGAAGGCGACCTTCCCATCTTCGATCACTTCGAGCTCGAGGAGCAGATCGACCGGAACCTGGGCCGGAAGGTGTGGCTCAAGAGCGGCGGCTACCTGATCGTCGATCAGAGCGAGGCCCTTACCGCCATCGACGTCAACACCGGCCGCTACGTGGGCAAGCGCGACCTGGAGGAGACGGTCCTCAAGACCAACCTCGAGGCTGTGCGCGAGGTGGTGCACCAGCTCCGCTTCCGCAACATCGGCGGGCTGATCATCATCGACCTGATCGACATGGACGACTTCACCAACCGCGAGAAGGTGTATCGCGCCCTCCAGGAAGTCCTCCGCGGCGACAAGGCGCGCACCAACATCCTCAAGATCTCGGAGCTCGGGCTCGTGGAGATGACGCGCAAGCGCACCCGCGAGAACCTGGTGCAGGTGCTGGGCGAGCCCTGCTCTTACTGCGAGGGCAAGGGCTACGTGCTCTCGCCGGAGAGCGTCGCCTTCCGCGTGCTGCGGGAGATCCGCAAGGACCTGCCGCGGCTGAGCGGCCGGCGCATCTCGGTAACCGTCTCGCGCCGGGTCGGCGAGCTGCTGCTGGGCCGCGACCGGCCGGCGCTGGAGGCCCTGGAGGCGTCGCTCGGCCGCGAGATCGAGATCTCGGTGCGGCCCAAACTGCACCACGAGCAGTTCGAGGTCCGCACCAGCGATCTGGGCAGCGGCGTCCCCTTCACCCCGGCCTGGCTGGGCGAGGGGCCGGGCAACGGCGCCGACGCCGAGGCGGAGGATGCCGAGGTGGAGGCCGATGAGGCGGCGGCGGCCCGGGCGGCGCAGGAGGCTGCCGAGGCCGACGCCCCGACAGAGCCCGACGTGGCCGAGGAGACCGGCGAGCCCCTGGAGGCGCCGGCTGCGGCCATCGACTCACCCGATCCGGAGGCCCCCTCCGGGGCTCCCGAGCCCTTCCAGGCGGTGCCGGCGGAAGCGCCGCCGGCCCCTGAGCCGGACCCGGGGCTCGAGCCGCAGGCGCTTGACGCCGAAGAGGAATCCCGGATACTGCCGGATTCCGAGAAGCCCGAGGGGTCGTGATGTACGCGGTCGTCCGCAGCGGTGGAAAGCAGGTCCGGGTCGAGCCCGGCAAGAAGGTCCGGGTCGAGAAGCTGGCCGGCGAGGTCGGCTCCCAGGTGGAGCTCGACGACGTCCTCCTGGTGGGGGGTGACGGCGAGGCTCGCGTGGGCCGCCCGCGCGTGGACGGCGCCCGGGTGCTGGGAACCATCACGGCCCAGGCCCGTGGCGACAAGCTGATCGTCTACAAGTTCAAGCGCCGCAAGAACTACCGGCGCAAGCAGGGTCACCGCCAGGCTTACACCGAGATCCAGGTCGACGAGATCGCAGGCTAGCCCGGACAGGGACCGAGGAAGATCCGATGGCGCACAAAAAGGGACAGGGCAGCTCACGCAACGGCCGCGACAGCAACTCGCAGCGCCGGGGTGTGAAGATGTTCGGTGGCCAGAACGTGCGCGCGGGCAACATCCTCGTCCGCCAGCTCGGAACCCGGATCCATCCCGGCCGCAACGTCGGCTGCGGAAGGGACTACACGCTCTTCGCGCTGTGCGACGGCGTCGTGCAGTACGGTCGCTCGCGCGGCCGCGTCGTCGCCACGATCGAGCCGCCCGCCTAGGAGAGGACCGCGGCGCGGCGATACCCCCGTACGTCTGCGCAGCGGACGGTCACGGGATGCCCAAGCCCACCGACACCTTCATCGACGAGGTCACCGTCTCGGTCAGCGCCGGGGCGGGAGGCGAAGGGTGCGTCTCGTTCCGACGCGAGAAGTTCGAGCCCCGGGGCGGGCCGGATGGCGGGGACGGTGGGCGCGGCGGCAACGTGGTGCTGGTGGCGGACCGCAACCTGGCCACCCTGCTCGACCACCGCGTGCGCCCGGAGGTCCGCGCCCCGCGCGGCGAGCCTGGAAAGGGCTCCAACAAGCACGGCAAGGCCGGCGAACACGTGGTCCTGCGGGTGCCCGTGGGAACCATGGTGTACGACGCCGACGCGGGCGAAGACGCCGCGGCCCTCGCCGACCTGTCGGAGCCGGACGCGCGTCTGGTGGTGGCACGCGGCGGCCGCGGCGGCCGCGGCAACGCCAACTTCGCAACGCCCACACGCCAGGCGCCCGACTTTGCCACACCGGCCAAGCCAGGCGAATCGCGACGCCTGCGTCTGGAGCTGAAGCTCCTGGCGGACGTGGGACTCATGGGCTTTCCCAATGCCGGGAAGTCCACATTGATCCGTCGGCTCTCGGCGGCTCGTCCGCGGGTGGGCGCCTACCCCTTCACGACCCTGGTGCCGTCGCTGGGCGTCGTCGAGGTGGACGACCGCCGCTTCGTGGTGGCCGACATCCCTGGGCTGATCGAGGGAGCCAGCGACGGCGCGGGCCTCGGTGACCGCTTCCTGCGTCACGTGGAACGCACGCGAGTCCTGGTGCACCTGCTGGACCTGGCGCGCAGCGAGATGGAGAACGCCGATCTGATGGCGGACTACGAAATCCTGCGCCGGGAGCTGGGCGCCTACGACCCCGCGCTGCTGGAGCGGCCCGAGATCGTGATCCTCTCCAAGGTCGACCTGGTAGCCGAGCGCGCAAAGCTGAAGCCTCTGGAGGACGCCTTCCGCGCCCTCGGGCGCGAGGTGCTGTGCGTCTCCGGCGCCACCGGCGAAGGAGTCCCGGAGCTGGTGCGCACCATGCTGGGCGCACTCGACGCAGCCGCTGCAGCCGAGGCGGCTGAATCCGACGAGGTGGCGTCATGAGCCCGCAGCGCGCTGCCGCCCGCCGCGCCAAGCGCATCGTCGTCAAGGTCGGAAGCAGCGTCCTGACCGAAGACGGCCACGTGCGCGCCCGCGCCTTCTCGGATCTGGCGCGCCAGGTCTCCGCACTGGCCGACGACGGGCGTCAGGTGGTGGTGGTGTCGTCCGGAGCCGTCGCCCTGGGCAGCCGCACCCTGGGACGCGAGCGGCCCGGCCGCAGCATCCCGGAGAAGCAGGCCGCTGCGGCCGTGGGACAGATCGATCTGGTGGAAATCTACCGTCGGCGCTTCGCGCGTCACGGTCGCAGCGTGGGCCAGGTGTTGGTCACCCGGGTCGGCCTCGACGACCGAGAACGCTACCTGAACGCGCGCAATACGCTGACGACCCTGCTGCGCATGGGCGTCATCCCCATCGTCAACGAGAACGACACCGTCGCCACCGACGAGATCCGCTTCGGCGACAACGACAACCTCTCCGCCACGGTCGTCAACCTGGTGGACGCCGACCTGTTGGTGCTGCTGACCGATGTGGATGGGCTCCACGTGAAGAAACCCGTGTCGGGCCGGCCCAAGCCGCCGCTATTCGACGTGGTGGAGTCCATCGACGAACGCGTGCTCGAGGCCGCGGGCGGCTCGGCGCGCGCATTCGGCCGCGGCGGCATGATCACCAAGCTGGAGGCGGCACGCACCGCCGGCAATGCCGGCGCGGCGACGGTGGTGTGCAACGGACGCACGCGCAACGTGCTGCTGGCCGTCGCGGAAGGCGAGCCCGTCGGGACGCTCTTTGTGCCCGGTGCACGCCTGCGCGGGCGCAAGCACTGGCTGGCCCACACCGCGCGACCGCGCGGCCGGCTCGTGGTGGACGACGGTGCGGCGCGCGCGTTGCGCGAGAAGGGCCGCAGCCTGCTGCCGGCCGGCATCGCCTCGGTGTCGGGCCGCTTCCACGTGGGCGAACCGGTGACGTGCGAAGACTCCCGCGGTCGCGAGCTGGCCCGCGGCCTGACGTCCTACTCGTCGGGCGAGATCGAGCGCATCCGGGGGCTGTCGACACGCGAGATCGTCCAGGTGCTAGGCTACTCGAACGGGGACGCGGTGATCCATCGCGACCGCCTCGTCGTACTCGATCCTCCGCAGAAAGCGAGCGACGAACGATGACCGACCTCTCCCGCGATATCGAGGCGCTGGCGCGTCGCGCCCGCGAGGCGTCTCACGCCTTGGCTGCGCTGTCCTCACGCGAGAAGGACGGCTGGCTCGAGGCGTCGGCCGCGCGACTGGAAGCCTCCAAGAGCGCGATCCTGGAAGCCAACCACGTGGACCTGGGCGAGGCCCGGGACAAGGGCTTGTCCGAGCCCATGGTCAAGCGCCTGGACCTGGCCGAGAAGTGGAACGACATGCTGGCGGGCCTGCGGGACGTGGCCGCGCTGCCGGATCCCGTGGGCGAGATGACCGATGTCCGCCTGCGGCCCAACGGACTTCAGGTGGGACGCATGCGCATCCCGCTGGGCGTCATCGCGATCATCTACGAGTCCCGCCCCAACGTGACCGTGGACGCGGCGGCCCTGTGCGTGAAGGCCGGCAACGCGGTGATCCTGCGCGGCGGCTCCGAGGCCTTCAACACCAACGGCGCCCTGGCCGAAGCCCTGCGCGAGGCGGCCGGCGAGGTGGGCCTGCCGCAGGACGCGCTGGCCCTGGTTCCCACACGCGACCGCGCCGCGGTGGACGCGTTGCTGCGCCAGCACCGCTACGTGGATCTCCTGATCCCCCGAGGCGGTCCCGGCTTGATCCGCAAGTGCACCGAGGAGTCGACCATCCCCGTGGTGGCTCACGACGCGGGAGTGTCCCACGTGTTCCTCGACGCCAGCGCGGACCCCGAAATGGCGCGCGCCATCGTGCTCGACTCCAAGATCCGTCAGATGGCGGTGTGCAACGGGATCGAGACGCTCCTCGTGCACCAGGACGCCGTGCACAGCGTGCTGCCCGACGTGCTCAAGGCGCTGCACGAGGAGGGCGTCGAGATCCGCGGCTGCCCCGTTACCTGCGAGACCTTCTCCGAGGCGGTCCCCGCCAACGAAGCGGACTGGAGCGAGGAGTACCTGGGACCCATCCTGGCCGTGCGCGTCGTCGCCGGATTGGACGCCGCCATCGAGCACATTCGAAGCTACGGCTCCAAGCACACCGAAGTCATCGTCACCCGCGACTACGAGAGCGCCCACGCGTTCGTGCGCCGGCTCGACTCCTGCGTCGTGGGAGTCAACTGCTCCACGGCATTCTCCGACGGCTATCGGCTGGGCCTGGGGGCGGAGATCGGAATCTCCACGTCCAAGCTTCACTGGTACGGGCCCATGGGGCTCGAGGGGCTCACGACCCGGAAGTTCGTGCTGTTCGGGGACGGACAGCTTCGCGAATGAATCGGACCCGGGGATGCGCCCGCGTCGGAGTCTTCGGCGGAACCTTCAACCCCATCCATCTGGGTCACCTGCGCGCGGCCGAAGAGGCCGCCGAGGCCCTCGACCTGGAACGGGTGCTCCTCGTGCCCAGCGCGCGCCCGCCTCACAAGGAGGCCGACCCGGACGCGATCGCACCGGCGGATCACCGCCTGGAGTGGGTGCGGCTGGCCGTGGCGGGAAACGCGCGCTTCCAGGCCGACCCCATCGAGGTGGAGCGGGGCGGGCCCTCCTACCTGGTGGATACGCTTCCGGAGCTTCACGCCCGGATCGGGCCCCTCTGCTTCCTGCTGGGCCGGGACGCCTTCGCCGAGATGGCCACGTGGCGCCAGCCCGAGCGGCTGCTGACCCTGGCCGACTTCGCCGTGCTCACGCGCCCCCCGGTTCGCAAGGGCTCGCTGGCCGAGTGGCTGCCCGCGCCTCTGGCGGAAGCGCTGGAGATGGCCCCCGACGGGCGCTCGGCGGTCCACCGCGACGCGGGAACCCGGGTACACCTGGTCGAGATCACGGCGCTGGACATCTCCTCCTCGGACATTCGCGCACGGCTGCGCGAGGCGCGCTCCGTGCGCTATCTCATTCCCGACCCCGTGCGTGAGGCCATCGAGCGGAGCGGTGTCTATCGGAGGGGTTCTTGAGCGAAGAGCGGTTGGAGCGCATGCGGAGCCTCGCCGACGCCATCCTGGACAGGAAGGGCGAAGACCTGGTCGCACTCGACGTACGCGAGGTCTCCTCCTTCACGGACGGGTTCCTCCTGGCCTCGGGCACGTCGGATCGGCACGTGCGGACCCTCGCCGACGCCGTGGTCGAGCGCGCGCGCGAGCTGGGCGACCGGCCCCTGGGCATCGAGGGGTACGACGAGGGGCGCTGGGTGCTGATCGACCTGGGCGACCTGGTGGTGCACTTGTTCCAGTGCGAGGTGCGCGAGCACTACGACCTCGAGCGCCTGTGGAGCGACGCGGCCCGCGTCGCGGTCGGCGAGTGAGGCAGCTTCTCTTCGGTCTGCTCGGCCTGCTCCTCGCGGCCCCCGCAACGGCCCAGCCGGCCCAGCCCGCCCAGCCGGCCTCGGCGGCGGCGTGGGAGCGCGTCCTGGAGCGGGTCGTGCCGGCCGTCGTCGTGCTGCGGGTCAGCGAGACCCGGCCCTTCGACACCGAGGCCACCGGCACGGCCACCGCCACCGGCTTCGTCGTCGACGCCGAGCAAGGCATCATCCTCACCAACCGGCACGTGGTGAGCCCGGGACCGGTGGTGGCCGAGGCGGTCTTCCAGAACCACGAAGAGGTGGACGTCCGGGCGGTCTACCGGGATCCCGTCCACGACTTCGGCTTCTTCCGCTACGACCCGTCGCGCGTCCACTTCATGCGCCGCGCCCAGCTCGAGCTGGCCCCGGACCAGGTACGCGTCGGCGCCGAGGTGCGCGTGGTCGGAAACGACGCCGGTGAGAAGCTCTCCATCCTGGCGGGAACCCTGGCCCGCCTGGATCGGGCGGCCCCCCACTACGGCCCGGGTCGCTACAGCGACTTCAACACCTTCTACTTTCAAGCCGCGTCCAATACCTCGGGCGGATCGTCGGGCTCGCCGGTGGTCGATCAAGACGGGCGCGTGGTGGCGCTCAATGCAGGCGGAAAGCAGCGCGCGGCATCGAGCTACTACTTGCCGCTCGACCGGGTGGTGCGGGCCCTGGAGCTGGTCCGCCGCGGCGAGCCGGTGCCCCGGGGCACGCTCCAAGCGATCTTCGAGCACCAGCCGTACGACGAGGTGCGCCGCCTGGGTCTGCGTCCCGATACCGAGGGCGAGGTGCGGCGCGCCCATCCCGGGGCCATCGGCATGCTGGTGGTGGGCCAGGTGATTCCCGACGGACCGGCGGACGGTGCGCTGGAGCCCGGCGACGTGCTGGTGCGCGTGGCCGGAGCCTTGGTCACCGGGTTCCTCCCCCTGGAGTCCGCTCTCGACCAACGCGTCGGCGGCACCTTGGACCTGGAGGTGGAGCGCGGCGGCGAGCCCCACCGGCTGCAGCTCGAGGTGGGCGATCTGCACGCGATCACTCCGGATAGCTACCTGGAGGTGGGCGGCGCAGTCCTCAACCCCTTCTCCTATCAGCAGGCGCGAAACTACGGGCTGCCCGTGCGAGGCGCCTACCTGGCGCATGGCGGCTACATGTTCCGGCGCGCCGGAATCCCGAGCCGCTCGCTCATCACCCGCGTCGGCGGCACCGACACACCGACCCTCGACGTGCTGGAAGAGGCCCTGGCGGGGCTGCCCGACGGCGCACGGGTCCCGGTCCGCTTCCGCCGCGCCCAGATGGCGCGCAACGAGGAGGTGCGGGTGGTCCGCGTCGATCGGCGCTGGAACGGCATGCGCCGCTGCACCCGCGACGACGCCAGCGGCAACTGGCCCTGCGTCGATCTGCCACCGCCCCCCCCGCCCGAAGCGGCCCCGCCCTCGACCACCAGCTTCCGTTCGGGTGGCGATAGCCGTACGCGCAAGGTGGCGCGCTCGCTCGCGGTGGTGCGCTTCCACGTCCCGTTCCGCGTGGACGGCGTCAGCGGCGACTCCTACCTGGGCGCCGGCGTGGTGATCGATGCCGAACGCGGCCTCGTGCTGACGGACCGCGATACGGTTCCCGTAGCGCTGGGCGATGCCACGTTGACCTTCGCCGGGTCCATCGAGGTGCCGGCGCAGCTGGCCTACATCCACCCCGAGCACAACCTGGCGGTGCTGCGCTACGACCCGGCGCTGCTGGGCGAGACGCCGGTGCGAAGCGCATCTGTCCACGCCCGAGAGCTGGAGCCCGGCGACGACCTGTGGCTCGTGGCCCTGACCCCGTCCCTGCAGCTGGTCTCGGAGAAGGCTCGGGTGTCGCAGGTGGAGGTGGCGTCTCTGCCCACGCCCTCACCGCCGCGCTTCCGCGAAACGAACGTAGAGCTGGTGGCGCTGTCCCGTGCACCCAAGAGCGTCGGCGGTGCCCTGGTGGACCGCTGGGGTCGGGTGGTAGCGCTCTGGTCCTCTTTCGCCGCCCCGGGCAGCGACGGACCGCGTGCCTTCTTTGCCGGTATTCCGTCGGAGCTGCTGCTCGACGTGATCGCCCCCCTGCGCGAAGGCCGGCTGCCCGAATGGCGGACCATCGGCGCCGAGCTGCGCCCGCTCTCGCTGGCCGACGCCCGTACGCGGGGCCTCTCGGAAGAGGCGGCCCGCATCCTGGAAGACCACGATCCGCAGCGACGCCGTGTCCTCGACGTGGCCCGCGTGGCCGCCGACGTGCGCGCCTCGGAGATCCTGGAGGAGGGCGACCTGCTCCTGGCCATCGACGGCACCCCGGTGACCCGTGTGCGCGAGATGGAGCGCGCTGTGGCCAGCCGGCCCGAGGTGGAGCTGGCGCTGCTGCGCGACGGGGAGGAGATCACGGTTCGCGTGCCCACCGACCCCTTGGACGGAAACGGCACCCAGCGGGCCCTGCTGTGGGCGGGCGCGCTGCTCCAGGTCCCGCACCGCGCCGTCGCGGCCCAGCGCGGCCTGCCGCGGGAAGGCCTCTACGTGTCGTGGTACGCGTGGGGTTCTCCCGCGCACCGCTACGGCCTGGGCGCCACCCGCCGCATCGTGGCGGCCGACGGCAAGCCCACGCCGGACCTGGACGCCTTCCTGGCGGCCGTGGGCGAGAGGCGCGACCGCGACTCCGTCCGGCTGCGCACGCTGAACCTCGAGGGCAGGACCGACGTCATCACCCTCAAGCTGGACCTCCGCTACTGGCCCCCCGCCGAGCTGCGGCACGGCCCGGATGGTTGGGAGCGCATCGAGCGCTAGCTCGAGCTAGGGTTGCTGTATCCCCGGTCCCGGGGAGCTGCCGTTGCGGCGTCTGCTTTCGGACCTGCTCGAGTTCTTCCTCCCGGGAGCGTGTGCCGGCTGCGCCGCAGGGATTCCCCGCGACGCCGTTCTGTGCGACGCCTGTGACGCGCGGCTGCCCCGCCTGATTCCGCCCCGCGATCCGCACCCGCCTGCGCCCTTGGCCGACTGCCTGGCGGGAGCCGCATACACGGGCGACTTCGAGTCGTGGATCCGCCGCTTCAAGGATCCCCGCCCGGGCCTGACGGGCTTCGACCCGGGAGCCGAAGCGGTGGCATTCGCCCTGATCCGCGAGGCAGCCGCCGGCCTGGACGACGCGCCGGACCGCGTGGTTCCGGTGCCCCAGCACCCGCACCGCCTACGCGCGCGAGGCTTCCATCCGGCGGGGCTGCTGGCCCGGGAGGTGGCCCGGACCCTGGACGCGCCGCTGGCGAGAGGCGCCCTGCTGCGCGTGCGCGACACCCCGAGCCAGCGCGGTCTGGGGCGGGCGGCGCGGCAGGCCAACGTTCGGAACGCATTCCGGGCGTCGGGCCCGGTGGCCGGCTGCGTAGCCCTGGTAGACGACGTTACGACGACCGGCAGCACGCTGGCGGCGGCGGCCCGTGCCTTGCGCCGAGCCGGCGCGCAGCGGGTGGTGGGCGTCTGCGCCGCGCGAACCCTATGAGTCGTCGGGCTGCGCGGAGTAGACCGCCTCGAGGATCGCCTTGCGCAGCCGGGCCGGGTCGACCGGCTTCTTGAAGATGACGGTGGACAGGCCGCGCAGCCGGCTGCGCTTGATGATGTGATCCTTGTCGTAGGTGAAGGCCGTCATCATCAACACGGGAAGCTCCGGGTGCAGCCGGTGCAGCGCCGTATACAGCTCGTAGCCGTCCACGCGCGGCATCACCACGTCGGTCACGACCACGTCCACCGGGCTCTCCTCCACCCGGTCCAGCGCCTCCTTGCCGTCCTGCGCCGTGTTCACCACGCAGCCGTCCGCTTCGAGAATCTCCGACAGCGTGCGCAGGATTCCCTGGTCGTCGTCCACCACCAGGACACGCAGACCGCGCAGTCGATCGTCGCTCTTGCCTTCCCAACGCCGACGCAGGTCGATCATGCGCGCCGGACCGATGTAGTCGACCGTCTCGTAGTTCTCGTGCTCGACCATCTCGCCCAGGCGCTGGAGGATCTCGGCGATGCGCGCGATCTCGCGCCGGATCGCGTCCACGCGCTCCAGCTCCACCGAGGCGTCCGCTTCGTCGGCCAGCCGCATCAGGTCCCGCTCCAGGAGCTCGGTCTGGTTGAGAATCACGCTGAGCGGGTTGTTGATCTCGTGGGACAGCCCCACCGCCACTTCGCCCAGGGTGGCGAGCTGATCCTTCTGCAGGATCTCCCGCAGATCCTTGGCGAACCCGATCGTGCCGTCCTCCTCCCCGTCCTCGTCGAACAGCACCACACCGGAGATGGCGACCGGGATCTGCTGGCGTTCCTTGGTGAGGAAGGTGGTCTGGAAGGAGTCGATGCGCCCGGGCCCGCCGTGACCCTCGGCCAGCATCGCGCGCTTCACGCGCTTCGCCTCCTCCAGGCTCGGGTAGACCTGGGCGACGAAGCGCCCCATCACCTCGTCGGAGCGGTAGCCCAGGCTGCGCTTGGCTCCGTCGTTGTAGTAGACGACGGTCCCCTTGCGGTCGGTGGCGACCACGATGTCGGTGGAATGGGAGATCAGCTGCTCGAACTTGTCCGCCGTCAGCGCCATTGGGGCCTTGCTCCGCGCGGCGATGCGTCCCTAGTCCAGCTCCTGCTCGGCCAGCCAACGCTCCGCATCGATTGCCGCCATGCAACCCGTTCCCGCCGCCGTGACCGCCTGGCGGTACACGGGGTCCATCGCGTCTCCGCAGGCGAATACGCCCTCCACGTTGGTGAGGGAGCGTCCGGGCGTGACACGGATGTAGCCCACGTCGTCCAGGTCGAGCTGACCTCGGAGCAGCTCCGTGTTGGGCACGTGGCCGATGGCGATGAAGAGCGCCTCGACGGGGATCTCCGAGGTCTCGTCGGTCTTCACGTTGCGGACGCGAACGCCGGTGACGAAATCATCTCCCAGAACCTCGTCGACCACCGAGTCCCAAACGAAGCGGATCTTCTCGTTCTTGCGCGCCCTCTCCTGCATGATCTTGGACGCCCGGAGCTCGTCGCGGCGGTGGATCACGGCGACCTCGGTGGCGAAGCGCGTCAGAAAGAGGGCCTCCTCGATGGCCGTATCGCCGCCGCCCACCACCGCCATGGGCTTGCCGCGGAAGAGGGCGCCGTCGCAAGTGGCGCAAGCCGAGACGCCCTTGTTCTGCAGGCGGGTCTCGGAGTCGATCCCCAGCCAGCGGGCCGAAGCGCCGGTGGCCAGGATCAACGCGTCGGCCTCCAGCTGCTGCTCGTCCGTCTCCACCCGGAACGGTCGCTGAGACAGATCGATGCGCGTAGCGTCCTCGAACACAATCCGGGTCCCGAATCGCTCGGCCTGCTTCTGGAACACGTCCATCATCTCCGGGCCCGTGATGCCCTCCGGAAAGCCCGGGTAGTTCTCCACGTCGGTGGTCAGCATCAGCTGGCCCCCGAACTGGAAGCCCGCCAGCATCAACGGCTCCAGCTCCGCACGAGCCGCATAGACCGCGGCCGTGTAGCCCGCAGGCCCGCTGCCCACGATGAGAACGCGAACGCGCTCCGGCACACGATCCTCCTAGGTGCCCAGAAGCGGGTCCAGCTCGCCCGCCTGGTCGAGCGCAGCCAGGTCGTCGAATCCGCCCACGTGGCGATCGTCGATCCAGATCTGCGGAACGGTGTTGCGCCCGGAGCGCTCGATCATCTCGCGACGCCGTTCGGGGAGCGCAGCAATGTCCACCTCGGTCCAGCTCTCCCCTTTGGCCGCGAGCAGGCGTTTGGCCGCCACACAGTAGGGGCAGGTCCCCCTGCTGTAGATCTCGATGGCTGCCATCGGCTCCTCCGCCTCCGGGAAACGGACTGTACCGCTCCGATGCCGGAGCCGCCGCCGGGGTTGCGGCCGCTCAGAGCGGCTCGGTGAGCGGAATGTCCTCCCACATGAGCTGCAGGAAGACCCCGATGAAGAAGGACAGGAAGGTCATCAACAGCACCGCCGCCGGGAAGGCCAGGAAGGGCTCGAACCCGACGATGGGCGGGAGCTGACCCGCCACCGGCGGCATGGTGGCGCGCAAGGTCTCGAACGTGGCGGAGCGGGTGTCGGCGCCGATTTCCGCGCCCCAGTTGCGTTCGGCCATGAAGCGGCCGAAGACGCTGGTGAGCAGGAGGCCCAGCGCCAGGGCTTCCGCCACGCCCAGCAGCCAGATCGAGCGTGCCCGCTGGAACGCAACGTGGGTATCGCCCAGACGGCGCTGCACCTCGACGTACAGGTAGAGCAGCGTCGCGAAGCCCAGGAGGGACGAGACCATCACCAACGTCCCCCAGTCCTCGTTCACCAGATCCCATACCTCGTCGATCAAGAAGACCGGCAGGTAGCCGACGATGATGCCCGCTCCGATGCGCGGCACCGAGGAGTGGAAGAAGGCCAGGTCCCGCTTCCAGGAGAATCGGTAAACCATGAACCAGAACACGGCGACCGTCAGGAGACCCACCTCGAAGGAGCACAGCGCGTCGAAGAGCCGCGGCGCACGCTGGTACGCGACCAGCCCGCCCAGGAAGGGCGCCGTGAGCAGCCCCAGCCCGACCAGGTAGTTGCGCGTGGAGTGCCGCGACAGCACCCGGTCGCCGTCGTCGCGGCCGCGCTCCACGTGCTCGTGATGCTGGATCACCGCAGACGCGTGGGGCACGTCGTACTGGCGCAGGAACCACGCCTCCAGGGCCTGGAGCACGCGCAGGCAGTCGCGGTTGCGGCTGCGGCGCAGGTAGGGGACCAGGTCCCTCCCCCGGGCCAGGTCGACGCTGCCGCGGGCCGTGACCGCCCGCAGCACCTCCGTCTCGCGGTCGTCGAAGGGCGAGCCGTGGATCTCGAAGACCTGGTTGGACTCGTCGAGGCAGACCTCCTCGAGCCAGGCGTGGAAGGCCTGCTCCGCCATGGCCAGCAGCTGGCAGTCGATGCGCGCCGGGTCGCCCTCGGCCAGGGCGTAGAAGAGCCCGATCTCCGAGATCTCGTCGCCGAGGTCCAGGGGCTCCACCCCCCCGGCCACGTAGCGCGCCAGGTGCTCCGGCGAGACCCGGACGGCCACCAGGGCGTCGAGAGCCCGGTACGCCAGCTTGCGCAGGTGGAAGGCCGCCGGCCGCAGCTCCGGCTCGTCGTCCAGGCCCTTGTCCGCCATGAAGCGCATCACCACGTGGACCATCACCGCCAGGTCGCCCTGCACCCGAGCCAAGGCCTCGCCGGCCAGCCGCCCCTCTCGCTCCAGGCGGTCGAGGGTGCGCTCCAGGTAGCCCGGCAGCGCGTAGGCGAAGCGCCGCAGGACGCGCTCGGCGTCGCGGCGGTGGGCCGCGGGCGCGATCCGGCTGGGCGTGGTCCACATGTCCTCGAGCTGGAGGTACAGCTCCGCAGGATCGTGCCGCTGTACGTGGAACGAGAAGGTCTCGGGGAAGACCCGCTCGAAGCCGTCCCCCGCGCTGCGTTCGAAGCGCACCTCGCGCGCGTGGAACGCCCACGTGAAACGCAGCGTGATCCCGAGCCGCTCGTTGCGATGCTCGAGCCGCTCGAGGCCGCCGGCCGCCGCCGGAGCGGGGGCCGCCGCCTCAGAGGGTGCGCTGCTTCGGATTCTCTCCGGAGTCGTAGTAGGCCTCCACGCGGCTCGCTAGCTCGCGCACCCGCACCGGCACTCCGTCGGGCCGGGGCCAGCGCGCCAGCGCCACCCGCATACGATCCTGAAGAAGCTGCGCGTCCGGGTAGTCCTCGCGGGCAAGGCTGTCGTCGATGGAGAGCCAGTTCTCCAGCGCCGTGACGGTACGCGCCGAGCGCTCGCGCAGCTCGTCTTTGCCGGGCGAGCCCACCGATGAGCCGCGAAGCGCGTCGCCCAGGGTGCGGAGCTCTGCGACGGCTGTCTCCATGGGCTCCCGTAGATCGCCGTCGGCCTCCAGCAGCTCGCCGACCAGATCGTCGAAGCGGCGCCGCTGGGGCTCGTGGGAGATCTCGCGGAAGAAGACCACCGTCCCCAGCGAGGCGCCCGACGGGCCCGAGAGGTTGCGGACCGTTACTCGCAGGAGCAGAGCCATGCCGCCCACGTCCAGCTCCAGGTCCGCGTGGCTGGCGTCCTCGTCCGCAGCCAGCTCGAAGGCGGTGGTGCGCAGCTCGTCCAGGCACTCACCGCACAGGACCTCTTCCAGGCTGCGACCGCGCGGGTCGTCGCTCTGGCCCAGGTACTGACGGGCCAGGGTGTTGCTGGCCTGGACGACGCCGTCGGCGTCGACCGCCAGGGCGCCCTGGTCCAGCCGCTCCATCACGCCCTCGAGCAGCACGTTGCTGCGCCCCAGGTTCTGGAGCAGCCGATCGTTCTCGACCGTGAGGCGGTGGTGATCCACGGCCCGGCGCACCACCTGCTTCAGGTCCTCGGGCTCCCACGGCTTGGTGATGTAGGCGTAGACGTGACCGTCGTTGATCGCCTGGATGATGGCATCCATGTCGGCGAAGCCCGTGAGGATGATGCGAACGGTCTCGGGATGGGCCTCGAATACCTTGGTCAGGAACTCGACGCCGGTCATGTTGGGCATCCGCTGGTCGCTGATCACCACGGCCACCGGCGCGTTCTTCTCGAGCAGGTCGAGCGCCTCGGCGGCGTCCACCGTTGCGAGGACGTCATAGTCGTCCTCGAACGTGAACTGCATCGTCTCGAGGATGGCCTCCTCGTCGTCGACGATGAGAATTCGGTCGCGCTGGGGCTGGTCCATGACTCCGCTTCGAGCGGAGAAGTCTACCAGCGGAAGAGCCCCTTGCCCTCCCGGGCCTGCGCCTTCTCCCTGCGCAGGGAGATTTCCTCGCGGATTTGCTCGCGCTTCTCCTTGAGGCGACGGGGCAGGCGCTCGCGGGCCACCTTGGTCCACGGCCGCTGCTCGGCGCCGCCGCGGAACTTGCTGAACTTGCGGTAGCCCCAGAGCTCGTGCCTGAAGTCGGTCTCGACGATCTTGATCATGATCGCGTCGTCCAGGAACCCGAGACCGGGGATGTGGTCCGGGATCAGATCGTCGGGCTGCGCGAAGTAGGCCAGGGCCGCCAGCACCTTGGCGCCGGTCGCCCGAGGCAGCGCCCAGTCGCTGTCCTCCACCATGTCGATCATCGCCTCCAGGGTGTCGATCGCCTCCTCGGCAAAGCTGGGGAGACGCGCCGTCTTGCGGGCGTCCTCGACCACCTTGCGGACGGCACGGATGAGCGCGTCCGAATCCTCGTCCTTGGAGTACTTGCGCGCGTCCTTCAGGAGGCGCTGGAAGTACTTCAGGTCCTCGTCGTCCAGGGTGAAGCTGAATTTCATCGTCATGCAGTAGGTCCTCGGCCGCGGCGTTCCCCGCAGGGGGCGACTCTATCAGTACCGGGCGTAGTCGATCAAGCGCCGCCCGGATTGCTTCCAATCGCCCTCCCAGCGCTCGAGGATCACCTGCCCCGGGCTGCGGCCCAGGTCCAGCTGCTCGCGCACGGGGTCCAGGAAGCCGGCTTCGTCGGGCGCATTGACCCCGCCGTGGCCAATACGCCTCAGCCCGGCGTCGGCCAAGGCCACCAGCTCGCGGGCCAGCTCGGCCACCGGCCGGCCTCCCGGGCCGGACGCGGCCAGCCCGGAGCGGGCCACGTCCAGGAGCAGGGCCTGGCGCTGGTCGGCCGACCAGCCGGCGGCCAGGGCCAGGGCGCCGCGCCGGGCATCGTCGTCGTAGAGCAGGCCCTTCCACAGCGCCGGCAGCGAGCAGGTGAGCTGGGGCGGAACCGCATCGGCTCCGCAGCTGGGGCGGAACCGCATCGGCTCCGCGCACCTCCATGTAGCGCTTGATGCGCACCTCGGGAAACAGCGTGGTCAGGTGGCGTTCGAAGTCGGCCAGGCTGGCGCGCTCACCCCGAAATCCGTCGCGCACGAAGTGCCCGAAGGGCAGGCCGCCGGTCGGGACGTAGCGGCCCTCACGAACGATGAAGAACATGGGCACGTCGAAGGCCCAGCGCTCGAAGACGAAGGGCAGCAGGCCGCAGCGATCGGGATCGGTGTGCTGCCAGATGTGGAGCCGCCGCGACACGAAGCCGTTGGCCTTGCCGCAGGTCACGCCGGAGTTTGCGTAGATGGCGGAGACGACCGGTGTCACCGCCATGGCGCTGCGCAGCTTCTCGATCATGTCGGGCTCGTCGGCGAAGTCGAAGTTGGCCTGCACCGTCCCGGTCTGGTGCATCATCTCCATGGCCAGCGATCCCCGCGTGGGCAGGTAGCTGCGCATGATCTCGTGACGCACGCGCGGCATGTGGGGCGCGTCCTCGATGGGATGAAAAGGCTCGCTGCCGAGAGCCAGCCAGACGATCCCGAACTCCTTGGAGACGCGGCGCATCAGCGCCAGGTGAGTCTGGAACTCGTCGCAGGTCTCGAAGATGGTGCGCTTGGGCTCGCCCGAGAGCTCGAGCTGACCTCCCGGCTCCAGCGTGATCGACATGCCGTCCCGGCTCAGGGCGATGGTCTTGTCGGCCTCCTGGATGCGCTGCCAGCCGTCCACCTCGGCCAGCCGCTCCAGCAGGGCCTCGATCCCCCGCTCGCCCTCGTAGGGCACCGGCGACAGGTCGGACTCGTAGAGACCGAGCTTCTCGTGCTCGGTTCCCACCCGCCACGCGTCGCGCGGCTTCTCGCCCACGCGGAAGTAGGCGACCGCGTCCTCGATCGACTCGACGGGGACCTCGAGGGTCGGGTCGTCGCGATCGAGGCTCACCGCAGGGCTCCGGGCGGGGGGTGGCTGGACATGCCGCTTGCTTGGATGCCGAAGCTCAGGGGGTGGCTGCCTGGTCGAGGAAGCGCTCCAGGAAGTCCCCTAGCGCCGCGCTGATCTCCGGCTCCGCGTCCATCGGGAAGCTGCGGCAGGGCCCCTCCTCCTTCCCGGATCGAAACGGGCCCACCAGGGTCACCTCGCCGCGGCTCTTGACCGTCACGACCGCCCGGTGACGCCCTCGCTGGAGGTCGAACTCCACCGATCGCAGGTGCTTGGCGTCGGGCCGCGCGCGCGACACCTCGACCCGAAGCTGGGGCGCCCCGCTCTGGCTGGCGGCCTCGTGGAAGGCGTCGATGGCCGCCGCCACCCGCTCGCGCAGGGACTCGGCCCGCTCCCGAGCCGCCTCCAGCGCCGAGGCATGCTCCGCCTCCCGCACCCCCAACCGCCGTCCCGCCTCCTCGAGGCGCTTCTTCAGCTCCGCGTCGCTCATGGCGGAGGAGCGTAGCGCGGTGGACCGACCACGGGCCCGGAGGCCCTAAGCCCTGACCGGCCTGCGCGTACACCGGAGCCTGAGGCCCGCAAGCGCCGCCCCCCGGGTGCGGCCATGCTCCGGAGCTCAATGCGGCGCGCGCAGCGAGCCGCAGGCGAGCGAAGGGCCTCGGCCGGCTAAGAATAAACAACGCGCCGCCACCGCGACCCGTTGAGCCTCCCCTCAGCGAGACGCCTCTACAGCGCCTCGTCCGTCGCGATCAGCCTGCTGCCGTCGAGCTGGGCGAAGAGGGCGTCGCGGATCAGCCCGAACTCGGGCTGGCGCGTGGTGGGGACCGGATCGCCGGCGGGCGTGCGCAGTTTCGCCGGGTTCACGAAACGTCCGGCTCCGTTCTTGATTCGGAAGCACACATGCGGCCCGGTCGAGAGGCCGGTGGAGCCCACGTAGCCGATCACCTGCTTCTGGTGCACCCAGTCCCCGGTGCTGACGGTGTCCGCAAAGCGGGACATGTGCGCGTAGTAGGAAACGAACCCGTTGGTGTGCCGGACCTTCACCAGCTTGCCGTAGCCGCTGGACCAGCCGCGGTAGACCACCTGACCGTCCGCCACGGCGAAGATCGGTGTGCCGGTCGGCGCCGCATAGTCGATTCCGTAGTGGGGCCGCGTCACCTTGAGGATGGGATGCCGGCGCCGCGGGTTGAAGCGCGAGGCGATGCGGGTGTACTTCACCGGGGCGACCAGGAACTGGCGCTCGACCGACGAGCCGTCCTCGCGGTAGTAGCCGCCCCGCGCCTCGCCGTCCTCGAAGTAAACCACGCTGTGGATGCCGGCCTGGCCCCTGTAGCGGGCCGCAAGGATCATGCCCGGACCCATGTACTGGGCCTCGCCGCCCGCCGGGCGCCGGTAGAGGCGCTCGTAGAGAATGGCGAAGCGGTCTCCGGGCTGGACCGACCGCGAGAAGTCCACATCCCACGCGAAGAGATCCGCGAAGTCGCCGGCGAGCTGCGGACTCTCGCCCAGATCGCGGATCGCGTCGTAGAGAGAGCTGGTGACC
>JAFDET010000189.1 GCA_019310195.1 Deltaproteobacteria bacterium | reverse complement strand
CGCTCCAGGCGCACCACCTCCGAGAACTTCGCGGTGACGTCGCGGGCCACGCGCTCGCGCTCCTCGCCTTCCTGGATCCGTGCCAGCTCGGCGCTGATCTTCTCGCGCTCGATCAGGCGCCACTGCCTCATGTCGAAGACGAGTTGCTCGACGAAAAAATTGAGCCAGCCTTCGTTGGCAGCCAGGGACGCAATGCCGTACTCCTTGATCTTGCCGTTCTCGTTGAAGGCGATCAGCTTCTCGTCGCGCCGGTTGGAGGTTCCCGCGCCGCTGGTCGCGTACAGGTGGGGCAGGTAGGCACCGCGTTTCTCGCGGTAGCTGTCCCCCGCCTGGCCGGCCGTCAGCGCCGCGATGCGCGCCGTGTAGCCGTCCTGCAACGCGCGCGCGACGGCGCCGGCCAGGGTGAGGCCCTGGTCATCGGCGTGCCCGACTCGCGGAGCCAGCAAGACGGCAAACAGGATGAGTGCGGTGAGCACGCCCGCACGGCGCAACGACCTCGGCAGTTCCATCTGACAAGCCCCCGGATTGGGTCCGCTATCGCTGTGCGGACGCGGCTGCGCAGGATGCTAGCAGCCGCGTCGGGCAGCCGACCATCAACACCCCGCGGGGTTCATGCCCGCATTCAGTGCATTCACGGACTGCATTCAGGGACGTTCCTGCGTAACTGCACGGAGTGCCACTCCTGGCGGGTAGGACTGACCCCGAATGCAGTTATGCAGGAACGTCCCTCCGTGCAGGCGGCTAGTCGACGTAGCCCAGGGCACGCAGGCGCTCGCGCTGGTCCCGATCCAGGTCGGCCGTCTCGTCGAACTCCGGCACCTCCTCGAACCAGACATCCAGCGCCCGGGCCAGGCGCAGGGCCACGTCCGGGTGTTGCTCCGACACGTCGAGCGTCTCTCCCGGATCGTTCTCCAAGTTGTAGAGCTCGCGCCGGATGGTGCCGTCGGGCATACGCCGGTCCACCAGCTTGAAGCGCGGCGTGCGCGCGGTTCGCTCGCGGGGGTCTGGCTTGGCCGACCAGCCGAAGGCGATCGGGCCGCTGTCCGGTCCGCGAGCCACCGTCCCGCGCAGGCGGGCAGAGAGATCCACGCCGTCGGTGACGGGACGCTCCGGACCCGGGACCTCCAGCAGGCCCAGTACGCTCGGGACCACGTCCTCCAGACGGATGGCGCCGTGGTCCACGCCCCGCGTCACGCCGGGGCCCGCCACGATCAGCGGAACCCGCAGGCTGGCATCGTGGACGTTCTCTCCGTGCTGATAGAAGCTGCCGCTCTCGCCGAAGTTCTCGCCGTGGTCGGCGGTGAAGACCACGTAGCCGTTCGCCAGGCGGCCCTGCCGCTCCAGGCCCGCCAGCAGCTCGCCCACTGCGGCGTCGGTGTTCTCGATCTCCGCGTCGTAGAGCCGCTTGCAGGCCTCGACGGCGCCCTCGGAGACCCCGCCCTGGTTGCGAATCACCGCAATTCGCGAAAGCTCCCCGCTGTCGCGCGCGGCCATCAGCCGGCGGCACGGATCTGCCTCGGGGCCCGGATCCAGGTGGGCCGGAGGCCGGTAGGGCCAGTGGGGCTCCATGTAGTGGACCCACAAGAAGAGCGGCTTGCTGCGCGGGACCTCGGCCGTGCGCTCCAGAGCCTCGGCGGTCACCACCCTGGAGCGCCAGTGCTCGAGCTCGGACTTGGCCACGAAGACGTCGAAGCCCTGGTCCAGCTTCTCCTTGCGCCCGGCCACGCGGCTGGCGCTGATGCCCACCGAGACGTAGCCCAGCGGCTGGAGCACCTGGCCCAGGGTGCGGCCGTTCTGGAGGGGGATGCCCGCGCCACGAGCCCCGTGGTGATGCGGCCAGAGGCCGGTGAGCAGCGTGGCGAGCGCCGGCGTGGTGCGCGGGTACGGCGTGGTGGCGTGCTGGAAGATCACGCCGCGCTGCGCCAACGCGTCCACGTGAGGCGTGCGCGCTGCGGCGTGCCCGTAGGCTCCCAGGTGATCGGCGCGCAACGTATCGACGGTGACGAAGATCAGGTCGGGCCGCTCGCGCGCAGGCCCGCAGCCGACGGCGAACAACGCAAGCAGCAGGAGCGCCACTCGCCACCTACGGCGTCGATCGAAACGCTTCCTCATGGAGAGCGCGGAGTATCGCACGCCTGCGGTAGCTTCCGCCCGCATCGCGGAGGGGCCATGCATTCGAACCGCCGACGACTCGCTACCTGCGCAGGGCTACTGGTCCTGCTGCCCGCGCTGCCGCTGGGCTGCGGCCCCAAGGCCACCGTCGGAGGGTTGGCCGGGGGCGCCATCGGCGACGCCTTGGACCAGCGCGACAAAGAGATCGCCATGAAGGCGGCCCAACAGAGCCTGGAGGGCCAACGCTCGGGATCCACCCAGGGCTGGAAGAACCCGGACTCGGGCAACTCGGGCACGTTCACACCGACCCGCACCTAGCAGGACGGGAGCGGCCAGTACTGCCGCGAGTACCGCCAGACGATCACCGTGGGCGATAGGACCGAGGAGGCCTTCGGCACCGCCTGCCGTCAGCCCGACGGCAACGGGAAGGTCCTCAAGTAGGGCGCGCGGGCCCTCCCCCCAAGCCTACCTGTGCGGCCGCGCTCGAAAAAGCCGCAATCGGACCCTCTCTCGCAGATCCCCGCTTCACGCTCTAGAGTGGGTGGCGTTCGGTCGATCCGGCTTCCGGAGGTACCTATGGTAGAGACAGGCCCGACCAGCATCGACAAGGCGCCGGGGGTAACCACCCTCCGGGACACCGAGTCGGAAGAGAGCATCCCCAACCCCCTGATCGAGGATGACCTCAAGAAGATCAACAGCAATCGCGGGCTCCTCACCCTGCTGCGCCAGCGCGGCTTCTCCACCAAGAAGGTCCTCAATACGCTGCGCTACGAGGTGGAGCTGGAGAAGCTCCAGATCGAGATGGTGCGCCTCCAGCGGACCGTCCAGCAGACCGGTCGTCGCATCGCCATCGTCTGCGAAGGGCGCGATGCCGCCGGCAAGGGCGGCACCATCCGGCGCTTCAACGAGCACCTGAACCCGCGCACCGCGCGCGTGATTGCCCTGCCCAAGCCCACCGAAGTGGAGCAGGGCCAGTGGTATTTCCAGCGCTACGTAAACTCCCTGCCCAACCCGGGCGAGATCCGCTTCTTCGACCGCTCCTGGTACAACCGGGCGGTGGTCGAGCCGGTGATGGGGTTCTGCACCGACGAGCAATACCGGCTCTTCCTCCAGCAGGTGCCCGAGTTCGAGCACATGCTCTACGAGGACGGCGTGGAGGTGATCAAGTTCTGGTTCTCCATCTCGAAGCAGGAGCAGGCGCAGCGCTTCCAGTCGCGCAAGTTGAACCCGCTCAAGCAGTGGAAGATCAGCCCCGTCGACGACAAGGCGCAGGAGCGCTGGGATCTATACAGCAAGTACAAGGAAGAGATGTTCAGCCGCACCCACACCAGCTTCAGCCCGTGGATCATCGTGAAGGCCAACAACAAGAAACGGGCCCGGCTGGAGAGCATGCGGTACGTGCTGAGTCGGCTTCCCTATGAGAACAAGGGTGAGGCCGGCACCTCGCTGCATCCGGATCCGGACATCGTCCGGCGCTTCCACCGCTCGAACAAGCAGATCGACTAACCGGGCCGAGCGTCGCCCAGCGGCTCGTCACCGCCGCAGAACGAGAGGACCGCGCAGTCGTCGGTGCCCACCACGGCCCAGCTCGATCCGCTCCAGGTGTAGACGCTGACGTCTTCCGCACCCTACCCGTGTCGGCGCCGGAACCGCCCGAACGAGGTCAGCGGAGCCGCGGGTCCTCGTCCGCATCGTCGGCGCCGAGATCGTGCACGATCTTCTCCTCGCGCGGCCCCCAGCCGTCGTCCGAGTAGAAGCGGAGGTCCAGGCGCTGCTCGCGAACCGCCCGTTCGAAGCGGCGGCGCAGCTCCCGTTTGGCGAGGCTGCGGAAGCCCGGCACCAGGCACAGGAAGCCAAAGGCGTCGGTGAGGATGCCGGGGGTGACCAGCAGCGCGGCCGCCACCAGGATCAGCACGCCGTCCACCAGCGAGCCGGCCGGGAGGCGACCGGCCTCGCTCTCCTCCTGGAGCCGGCGCAGCACGCCCAGCCCCTGCTGCCGCGCCAGGGACGCGCCCACGATGCCGGTCACGACGATCAGACCCAGGGTGGCGGGCGTACCGATGCGCCCGCCCAACTCGATCAGCAGCGCAAGCTCCACGGCGGGAAGCACCACGAAGAGGAGGAGGAGTCGCAGCATCCCGTGAGGCTCGCCCACTCCTGCTCTGCGCGCATCCCGGGTCCCATCGCGCTCTCGCGATATCCTCTGCCCATGCACGACCTCAACGACCGCCTCGTCCTGCTGACCGGAGCCGCCGGGGGCATCGGCCGCGCGTTGGCCCGGGCCTTCGCCACGGCCGGCGCCCGCCTGGCGTTGGTGGACCGCGACGAAGCCGGCCTGGCCGCCCTGGCCGATGTCCTACCCGGCACGACGCAGGTCAGCCTCCACCCCCTGGATCTGGCCGACTTCTCGGCCTTCGACGGCCTGTTGGCGGACGTGGTCGCCGCGCACGGCCGGGTCGACGTGTTGGTGAACAATGCCGGCCTCACCGTGCACGGCACGTTCGCCGACCACACCGAGGCGGACCTGGATCGCGTGCTCGACGTCGACCTGCGCGCACCGGTCCACTTGACCCGCGTCGCCCTGCCCCACCTGCGGCAGGCGGATCGGGCTCACATCGTGCTGGTCTCCAGCATGGCCGGCGGCCTCGCCTTCCCGTTCCAGAGCGCGTACAGCGCCGCCAAGTTCGGGCTGCGCGGCTTCGGAGCGGCGCTGCGCATCGAGCTGGCTGCGGAGGGCATGGGAGTGACCACCGTAATGCCCGGCACCATCGCCACAGAGCTCCTGGCCAACGCCACGAGCCACGACGACGTCACCTCCACGCGCCTGGCCGCGATGATGCAGCGCCATGGATCCAATCCCAACCGCGTGGCCGCCGCCGTGCTCCGGGGGATGCGTCGCAACCGCGGCACCGTGCGCGTGGGATGGGACAGCCACATGGTGGGCTTGGTGAGCTGGATCGCACCGCCCCTGATGCCCGCGCTCCTGCGGCTGGCCTTCCGCCGCGAGATGCTGGGCCAGGTGCAAGAAGCGCGCGGGCCGGGTTCGTGAGGGCTCCCTCCAGCGGGCTGCAGACGCCCCAGCTCGCGGCGGTCCGGACGCTACTCCAGGACTTCGGACCAGGTGTCATCCGGGTCGTAGGCGTCCATCCCGGCAAACTCGCCCAGGTCCTTCTGTTGGATCCTGCCGCGGTGGTTCACGACGAAGGTCATGATCCCGGAGACCTCGTACCGGGCCGGGTAGGCCACCAGGGCGAAGCCGGCGATCATGTTTCCATCGATCACGTAGTCGTATGCGCCACCAGGCGGATTCGCGCCCTGCACCGTGAGAATCTTGAAGTAGTAGCCCTTGATCGGATCGCCGGGCTGCCTCTCGTCGAGGCGCGCCTCGGCGCCTCGTACCAGAGGACCGAAGGGACTCAACGCCTCGCCGGAAGCCGCCTCCCAGTAGAGGCCGTCCTTTTGTCCCGGTGAGCTCGCCAGCCGCTGGGCGTACTCGAGCGCCTCGTCACCGTCGTGGTCGTCGAGGGCGTACTCGATCTGCGCGTCCACATAGGCGCGGGCGATCTGGATAGCGAAGAGCTCGTTGCGGCCGATCCGGCGGCTGCGAATCTCGTCGAGCCCCTGCGCGGTGTCGAACCGCCACTCCCCTTCTTCCTGGACGAGGGGAAACGGAAACGGCCAGTCCTTCTCGCCCAGCACGAGCTGCACCTCGCCTTCCTCGGTCTCCACGAGCTCCATTCGCCGCTTCGCAGCGTCGGCGATCTTCTGGCGAGCCCCGTGCTCCGCGGCCCACTCCGGAGTAACGAGTTCGCCGGCCC
Organism: Deltaproteobacteria bacterium; assembly: GCA_019310195.1. GTDB lineage: Bacteria > Myxococcota_A > UBA9160 > UBA9160 > JAFDET01 > JAFDET01. Next base: position 235 of record JAFDET010000189.1, on the reverse strand, counting down.
ACTCGGGGCCGAATACGGCGATGAGCGCATCCGGGTCGTCGCGATCCAGGGCGTCGCGGAAGGCATCAACCGCCACCTCGGGGGTCGAGAAGCTCCGCTGGCCTTCCGGCTGTGCCGGTTGGCAGGAAACCACCAGCATCGGGAGCAATGCGCCGAGCAACCCTCGGAGTCCCGGGGGCCGAAAGGCGTGGTTGCGGTTCCTGTGCACGCTGTGCTCCTTCTCGTCTCGAATGCC
>JAFDET010000021.1 GCA_019310195.1 Deltaproteobacteria bacterium | reverse complement strand
CTCGGTATCGGCTTCGAGGGGCGAAACCGCTGTGATTTCGCGCACCAAGGGGCGGATGTGCACCGCGGCGGCAGTGCTCGAGCAACTCCCGCGTCGGGCGGCGGCAGCCCCGAGCTCAAGTCGGTTTTGTGGTCCTCCGATCTGTGCTAGCCAGTTAACGTGAACTGGCAAACAGCCCATAGCGAGTCCGTGGAGCCCCTCGTGGCCATCGGCGAGGTCTGCGAGAAGACAGGTCTTTCGGCCCGAACGGTCCGCTATTGGGAGGAGCTGGGGCTCCTCCCGGGCGTGCGCCGGCGGGCCGGCGGCCGGCGGGTCTACGGCCGCGACGAGCTGGAGCGGCTGCGCTTCATCAAGCGCCTCAAGAGGCTCGGCCTCTCCCTGGAGGAGATCCGGGAGCTGAACGCGGTGCACGGCATCGACGGCTCGACCCGCGCCATGCTGGGCCGCTTGGACGAGGTGCTGGAGGGCCACCTGGGCAAGGTGGACGAGCGCCTGCGCGAGATGATGGACCTGCGCGACGAGATCCAGAAGTACCGCGACCACGTGCGGGCCCGCGTCGAGGGCCGGAGGCGGCGATGACGGTGCGCGTGGTTACGGCGGCCTCGCTCTTCGACGGTCACGACGCCGCCATCAACATCATGCGCCGGCTGCTCCAGCAGCAGGGCGCCGAGGTCGTGCACCTGGGTCACGACCGCGCGGTGGAGGAGATCGCCGACGCGGCGCTGCAGGAGGACGCCGACGCCGTGGCGATCTCCTCGTACCAGGGCGGCCACATGGAGTTCTTCACGTACCTGGTGGACCGGCTGCGGGAGCTGGGCGCCGGGCACGTGCGCGTCTACGGCGGCGGCGGTGGCACCATCACCGCGGAAGAGGCCGCCAAGCTCGAGGCCTACGGGGTGGCGCGCATCTTCCGGCCCGAGGACGGACGCCGGCTGGGCCTGGAGGGAATGATCGGCTCGATCTTGAAAGAGTGCTCCGGTCGCTCCCGCGCGTTGCGCGGCGACGAGCTGGAGCACCTGGGCGATGCGGGCGCCGTGGCCCGGCTGATCAGCTTCCTGGAGGAGAACCCCGGCGAGGGGCCGGAGCTGCCCGTGAACCCGGACGGGAGCGCGCCGGTGGTCGGCTTCACCGGGACCGGCGGCGCGGGCAAGTCCAGCGTGGTGGACGAGCTGCTGCGGCGCTTCCGCGGCGAGTTCCCGGACTGGCGCATCGCACTGCTGCTGGTGGATCCCACACGACGCCGCTCCGGTGGCGCGCTGCTCGGCGACCGCATTCGCATGAACGCCGTCGGTCCGGGCGTCTTCGTGCGCTCGCTGGCTACGCGCCAGGCGCACCTGGCGCTGTCGCGCGCCGTGGCGGATGCCATCCGCGTCCTGCAGGCGTCGCGTTTCGACCTGGTGCTGGTGGAGACCGCCGGGATCGGCCAGAGCGATTCGGAGATCGTGGACCGCGTGGACCACTCGCTCTACGTGATGACGCCCGAGTTTGGCGCGCCCACCCAGCTCGAGAAGATCGACATGCTCGAGCTGGCGGACCTGGTGGTGCTGAACAAGTTCGATCGGGCCGGCGCCCAGGACGCGCTGCGCGACGTGCGCAAGCAGGTGAAGCGCAACGGTGGAGAGCCGGGCGCGGTGTTCCCGACGATCGCGCGCCTCTGGGGAGATCCGGGCACGACGGCCCTCTACGAAGCGCTGCGTGAGCGTGTGTTCGGGCGCGCGCAGGCGCCGGCCCCCGAGACGCTGGAGGCCCCGGTGGTGCTGCCGCCGGCGCGGCGCCGCTACCTGGCCGAGATCGCCGAGAGCGTGCGCGGCTACCGGGCCCACACCGAGGAGCTGGCCGGTTCGGCCCGCGACGCCCAGGCGCTGGAGCGGGCCGCCGAGCTGTCCGGCGACGCGTCGCTGCGGGAGCGCGCGACGCTGGAGCCGGAGCTGCGCGCGGAGCTCGAGTCCTGGCCGGAGAAACGAGCGGCCTACCAGGCCGAGGAGCAGAGCTACCGGGTGCGCGACCGCGAGATCCGGGTGGAGAACCGGACCGCCACGCTCTCCGGCACCCAGCTGCCCAAGGTGGCGGTGCCGCGCAGTGAGGATTGGGGCGAGCTGACGCGCTACCTGCGCCAGGAGAACCTGCCCGGGTACTTCCCGTTCGCCGCCGGCGTCTTCCCGTTCAAGCGCGCCGAGGAGGACCCGACGCGCATGTTCGCCGGGGAGGGCACGCCCGAGCGCACCAACCGGCGCTTCCACCTGATCTCGCACGGGCAGCCGGCCAAGCGGCTCTCGACCGCCTTCGACAGCGTGACGCTCTACGGCCGCGATCCCGATGCGCGCCCCGACGTCTACGGCAAGGTGGGCAACTCGGGCGTCTCGGTGTGCAGCGTGGACGACGCCAAGCGGCTCTACTCGGGCTTCGACCTGTGCGATCCGGCCACCTCGGCCCGTGGACGCCTTCGCGCCGAACTTCTCGTTCTTCTTCAGCAACGGCCTCGACGCCGAGTACAACGTGCTGGGGCGGGTGGCTCGACGAGTCTGGGCCGTGGCCCTGCGCGAGACGGGCGTGCCGGTCGAGGCCCGCGCGGCCTACCGCGACGAGCTTCCGGAGGGCCACGACGGACTCGGGCTGGGGCTGTTGGGCGTGTCCGGGGACGAGGTCGTGGACGCCGATGTCTACGCGCGCATCAAGGCCGACGTGCTGCGGCGCGTGCGCGGGACGGTGCAGGCGGACATCCTCAAGGAGGACCAGGCCCAGAATACCTGCATCTTCTCCACCGAGTTCTCGCTCAAGGTGATGGGCGACATACAGGCCTTCTTCACCCGCAACGAGGTGCGGAACTTCTACTCGGTCTCCATCTCCGGCTATCACATGGCCGAGGCCGGGGCGAACCCCATCAGCCAGCTCGCCTTCACCCTGGCCAACGGCTTCACCTACGTGGAGCCCGTGGACGCCTTCGCGCCGAACTTCTCGTTCTTCTTCAGCAACGGCCTCGACGCCGAGTACAACGTGCTGGGGCGGGTGGCTCGACGAGTCTGGGCCGTGGCCCTGCGCGAGCGCTACGGGGCGTCCGAGCGCAGCCAGAAGCTCAAGTACCACATCCAGACCTCGGGCCGATCGCTGCACGCTCAGGACATGGCCTTCAACGACATCCGCACCACGCTTCAGGCGCTGAGCGCGATCCAGGACAACTGCAACAGCCTGCACACCAACGCCTACGACGAGGCCGTGACCACGCCCACCGAGGAGTCGGTGCGCCGGGCCGTGGCGATCCAGCTCATCATCAACCGCGAGCTGGGGCTCAGCCGCAGCGAGAACGCGCTCCAGGGCAGCTACGCGCTGGAGTGGCTCACGGACGCGGTGGAAGAGGCCGTGCTCGAGGAGTTCGAGCGGCTCTCCGAACGCGGCGGCGTGCTGGGGGCCATGGAGCTCCTCTACCAGCGCGGGCGCATCCAGGACGAGAGCCTGTACTACGAATCCAAGAAGCACTCCGGCGAGCTTCCGGTGGTGGGCGTCAACACCTTCGAGAATCCCCGGGGTGAGGAGGCGGCGCGTCCTCGGGAGCTGATGCGCTCCAGCGAGGGAGAGAGGCGTCGCCAGCTCGACGGTCTCGAGGAGTTCCACGCACGCCACGCACAGCGTGCGCCCCAGGCGCTGGCGCGCCTGCGCTGCGTGGCGGCGGACGGCGACAACGTCTTCGAGGAGCTGCTCGAAACGGTGAAAGTGGCGAGCTTGGGACAGATCAGCGAGGCGCTCTTCGACGTGGGCGGCCGCTACCGCCGGTCCATGTAAGGGCTACCCTCGGCGGCTTCGGGAGCAAGGAAGATGGGCAAGCACGAACGCGCGCAAGAGTGGGAGGCGCTGGCCTCCAAGGAGACCCGGGGCAAGGCGCTGGAGGATCTCGTCAGCGAGACCGCAGACGGCCTGCGCCTTCGTCCGCTCTACACCGCGGAGGATCTCGAGGAACTGGAGCAGACCAACACGCTGCCCGGTTTCTTCCCGTTCCTGCGCGGGCCGCGCGCCACCATGTACGCCAACCGGCCCTGGACCCTGCGCCAGTACGCGGGGTTCTCCACCGCCGAGGAGTCCAACGCCTTCTACAAGGCCAACCTGGCCGGAGGCCAGCAGGGCCTCTCGGTGGCCTTCGATCTGGCCACCCACCGGGGCTACGACTCCGACCACCCGCGTGTGACGGGCGACGTGGGCAAGGCCGGCGTGGCCATCGACTCGGTGGAGGACATGAAGATCCTCTTCGAGGGGATCCCCCTCGATCAGGTGACCGTCTCCATGACCATGAACGGCGCCGTCATTCCGGTACTGGCCTCCTTCATCGTGGCCGGCGAGGAGCAGGGTGTTCCGCCCGAGAAGCTCGCCGGGACCATCCAGAACGACATCCTCAAGGAGTTCATGGTCCGGAATACGTACATCTACCCGCCCGAGCCCAGCATGCGGATCGTCGCCGACATCATCGAGTACTCGGCGCACCACATGCCGAAGTTCAACTCGATCTCGATCTCCGGCTACCACATGCAGGAGGCCGGGGCGACGACGGTGCAGGAGCTGGCCTTCACCATCGCCGACGGCCTGGAGTACGTGCGCGCCGCGCTCTCCAAGGGCCTGGGTGTGGACGCCTTCGCGGGTCGGCTCTCGTTCTTCTGGTGCATCGGCATGAACTTCTACCTGGAGATCGCCAAGATGCGCGCCGCGCGCCGCATCTGGGCCGAGCGCATGCGGGCGGAGTTCGCGCCCCAGAACGACCGCTCGCTGATGCTGCGCACCCACTGCCAGACGTCGGGAGCCAGCCTCACCGAGCAGGACCCGATGAACAACATCATCCGCACCACCGTCGAGGCCATGGCCGCGGTCTTCGGCGGCACCCAGTCGCTGCACACCAACGGCTACGACGAGGCGGTCTCGCTGCCCACGGATACGGCGGCGCGGGTGGCGCGCAACACCCAGCTCATCCTTCAGGAAGAGTCGGGCATCCCGGCGGTGGTGGATCCTTGGGGCGGCTCGTACTTCATGGAGTCCCTCACCGAGACCGTCTACCGGGCCGCCAACGCGCTGATCGAAGAGGTAGAGGAGCTGGGGGGCATGACCAAGGCCATTTCGGCCGGCATGCCCAAGCTGAAGATCGAGGAGGCCGCGACCCGGCGGCAGGCTCGCGTCGACAGCGGCGAGGACGTCATCGTCGGCGTGAACAAGTACCGCCTGGACGAGGAGGCGGACCTGGAGATCCGCGACATCGACAACAGCGCCGTGCGCGACGCACAGATCCGGCGGCTGGAGTCGATCCGTGCCTCGCGGGATGCCGCGCGGGTGGAGGCGGCGCTGGCGCAGCTCACGCAGCTGGCGGAGTCCGGCGAGGGGAACGTGCTGGAGGCGGCCGTGGAGGCGGCCCGGGCTCGGGCCACGGTGGGCGAGATCTCGAAGGCCCTGGAGGATGTCTGGGGCCGCCATCGGGCCGAGGTGCGCTCGGTCTCGGGCGTGTACGCCGGCGTCTACGCGGGCGACGAGGAGTTCGAGAGCGTGCGCCGCGAGGTGGACGAGTTCGCGGCCGAGGAGGGCCGGCGTCCACGCATGCTGGCAGTGAAGCTCGGCCAGGACGGCCACGACAGGGGCCTGAAGGTGATCGCCACGGCCTTCGCCGATATCGGCTTCGACGTGGACGTGGGGCCGCTCTTCCAGGTGCCCGAGGAGGCCGCGCGCCAGGCCATCGAGAACGACGTGCACGTGGTCGGGGTGTCGAGCCAGGCCGCGGGTCACAAGACCCTGGTGCCGGAGCTCGTCGAAGAGCTGCGCCGGCAGGGCGCGCCGGAGATCGCGGTCGTGGTGGGCGGCATCATTCCGCCCCGCGACTACGCCTTCCTGCGCGAGCACGGGGCGTCGGCCATCTTCGGACCCGGCACTCCGATTCCCAAGGCGGCGCGCGAGGTGCTTCAGGTGGTGCGCGGCCGGCGAGGCGGATGACGCCCGAGGGCGCCGACGCCTACCGGGCCTGCCGGACTTACTGCGACGCCATCCGTGCCGGCGACCGCAAGGCGGTGGCGCGGGCGATCACGCTGCTGGAGAGCACGCGGGCGGACCACACCGAGCTGGGCCAGCGCGTGCTGGAGCAGTTGGTGCCCTACACCGGCGCAGGCATTCGCGTGGGCATCACCGGACCGCCGGGCGTCGGCAAGAGCACGTTCATCGAGAGCCTGGGCCTTCAGCTGATCGAGCAGGGCTGCCGCGTGGCGGTGCTGGCGGTGGACCCGTCCAGCCCGGTCACCGGCGGCAGCATCCTGGGTGACAAGACGCGCATGGAGCGCCTGGCCCAGCGCGAGGAGGCTTTCATCCGTCCCTCGCCCAGCAGCGGCTCGCTCGGAGGCGTGGCCCACCGCACGCGCGAGTCCATGCTGGTGGTGGAGGCGGCGGGCTACGACGTGGTGTTGGTGGAGACCGTGGGCATCGGTCAGTCGGAGGTGACCGTGGCCTCCATGGTGGACTTCTTCTGTGTGCTGCTGCAGCCCGGGGCCGGCGACGGACTCCAGGGCATCAAGAAGGGCGTGCTCGAGCTGGCCGACGCCTTGGTGGTCACCAAGGCCGACGGCGACCAGCGGACCCTGGCCGAGCGCACCCGGATCGATCACGAGCAGGCGCTCTCGCTGCTGCGCCCGGTCTCGCCCCACTGGCGCCCCCGGGTGCTGACCGTCTCGGCCCTGAACGGGGAGGGCGTGGCGGATGTCTGGCGCACGGTCCAGGAGCACCGTCAGGCCCTGGAGGCGGCCGGAGAGCTGGATGAGCGCCGGCGCCGGCAGGCCCGGGCCTGGCTCCATGCCCTCGTGGAGGAGGGCCTGGGCAGGGCCTTCCGCAGCCACCCGGAGGTGGCCCGGCGGATGGAGGCGGTGGAGTCCGACGTCCTGACCCGCAAGAGCACCCCCGCAGCGGCCGCCAGGGAGCTTCTCAGGGCCTTCCTGGGCGGCAGCCAGGGCCCGGCCTAGGCGGGGTCCGGCCGGGCTCGGGGCCGTGGGCCGGCTCCTACACTTTGGCGTCTGACCTGCCGATGAGAGCCACCGGAGAGGCTCCCGATGCAGATCAGCATGACCGACCGGGAAATCACCTTGAAGGTGGTCTACTACGGCCCCGCGCTGTCGGGGAAGACGACCAACCTGCAGCAGCTGCACCGGCTGATCGATCCGGGCGCCCGCGGCCGCATGGTCACCCTGGACACCACGGATGACCGCACGCTCTACTTCGACTTCCTGCCCATCGAGTTCGACACCCAGAGCGGCTTCTCGGTCAAGCTCAAGGTCTTCACGGTGCCCGGGCAGGTGATGCACAAGGCCACCCGCAAGATCGTGCTGGCGGGCGCCGACGCGGTCGCCTTCATCGCGGACTCGGCGCGCTCGTCGGCCAGCGCCAACGCCTACTCGTGGCGCGACATGGAAGCGAACCTGCGCTCCAACGGGGTCGACTTCGCGGCGATTCCCAAGGTCTGCCAGTTCAACAAGCGCGACCTCGACGATGTGAAGCCGCTGGAGGAGATCAAGGAGCAGTGGCAGGAGGTGCCTGCGTTCCCGGCCGTGGCCATGCGCGGCGACGGCGTGATCGAGACCTTCCAGGCCCTGATGAAGCTGCTGTACCGCTCGATCGACGACAAGCACGGGTTCGCAGAGAAGTTCGGCGTCGCCGAGGAGGGCTTCCTGGCCGGCATCCTCAACGCCTTCGGCGAGACCAAGCCCGATCCCGAGTAGCGTTCTCCGGAGCCGCGCTCGTCTGCTCCGCGTCCCGGTTTGACACCCGAGTCAACGGTTGATACCGTCGAAACTGCCTGAATCTCTCAGGCTTTTCTCGCGGGGGACCAACGGAAAACGTCCGACGGAACCGCCGTCGGCGGTCCGTACGGGGAGGTCCGGATGCCTGCCGATCTTCACTCCAGTCCCGAAACCACTGCTGCCATCGCGTCGATTCCCGAGGCCATCGAGGAGATCCGCGCCGGCCGTATGGTGATCCTGGTCGATGACGAGGATCGCGAGAACGAGGGCGACCTGTTCCTGGCCGCCGAGAACGTCACGCCGGAGGCCATCAACTTCATGGCCACGTACGGGCGCGGCTTGATCTGCCTGTCGCTCACCGAGGAGCGCCTGCGCGAGCTGCGTCTGGGCATGATGGTGCCCGACCACGAGAACACCGCGGGCTACGGCACCGCGTTCACCGTCTCCATCGAGGCCCGCTCGGGCGTCACCACCGGGATCAGCGCGCCGGACCGCGCGCGCACCGTCCAGGTGGCCATCGACGACGAAACCCGACCGGCCGACCTGGCTCGCCCCGGCCACATCTTCCCGTTGCGGGCCCGCGAGGGCGGTGTGCTGCGCCGCGCAGGGCAGACCGAGGGCTCGGTAGACCTGGCTCGCCTGGCCGGGCTGAAGCCCGCCGGCGTGATCTGCGAGGTCATGAAGGAAGACGGCACCATGGCCCGCATGCCGGACCTGGTGCGCTTCGCCCGTGAGCACGACATCAAGATCGTCACCATCGCCGACCTGATCGAGTACCGGCTCCGCACCGAGAAGCTGGTGCGGCGCGCCTCGGAGGCGGTCATCCCCACGGCGGTGGGTGACTTCCGGGCCATCGTGTACGAGAACGAGATCGATCACGTGGACCACATAGCGCTGGTGAAGGGCGAGCTGTCCGCCGATGATGCCGTGCTGGTGCGGGCTCACAGCGAGTGCCTGACCGGAGACGCATTCGGCTCCCTGCGCTGTGACTGCGGCGACCAGCTCAGGGCCGCCATGAAACAGATCGGCGAGGCCGGCTCGGGCGTGGTCCTCTACATGCGCCAGGAAGGCCGCGGCATCGGCCTCAAGAACAAGATCGCCGCCTACAGGCTCCAGGACGAAGAGGGGCTGGATACGGTGCAGGCCAACGAGCGCCTGGGCTTCCCTCCGGACATGAGGGACTACGGCGTCGGCGCGCAAATCTTGCTCGACCTGGGGGTCCGCAAGCTGCGACTCCTGACCAACAATCCGGGCAAGCGCGCCGGCATCGAAGGCTACGGTCTCGAGATCGTCGAGCGGGTGCCGCTGGAAATGGTCCCCAACGACAACAACCGAGAGTATCTCCGCACGAAGAAGGAGAAGCTCGGTCACGTCCTCCATTTGATGAGCTAGGAGCCTCATGTTCGACAGCATCGAAGACGTCCAGAAACGCCTCGGCGAACAGGGCTACATCTGCGACAGATCCGTCGCGACCGTCGTCTTCCTGGCGACCCGGCTGGAGAAGCCCGTGCTGGTGGAAGGGCCGGCCGGCGTGGGAAAGACCGAGCTGGCCAAGGTCACCGGTGCGGCGCTCGGCTGCCCGCTGATCCGCCTGCAGTGCTACGAGGGTCTGGACGAGGCCAAGGCGCTCTACGAGTGGGAGTACTCGAAGCAGCTTCTCTATACGCAGATCCTCAAGGAACGCTTCAGCCAGGCCATGGAAGGCGCCACGTCCCTTCGTGAGGCCGCGGATCGGATCGGCGCGGAGGACTCGGTCTTCTTTTCCGAGCGCTTCATCGTGCCCCGCCCGCTGATGCGCGCCATCGACTCCGAGGAGACGGTCCTGCTGCTGATCGACGAGGTGGACAAGTCGGACCCGGAGTTCGAGGCCTTCCTGCTCGAGATCCTGTCCGACTTCCAGGTTTCGATCCCGGAGGTCGGGACCGTGGTGGCGAAGCAGCGCCCGGTGGTGTTCCTCACCTCCAACGATGCCCGCGAGATGAGCGACGCCCTCAAGCGCCGCTGCCTGCACCTGTACATCGATTTCCCCGGCCAGGAGCAGGAGCTCCGGATCCTGGACGCCAAGGTGCCGGGCGTGGACAAGCGCCTGGCCGAGGACCTGGTGCGACTCATGCACGGGCTGCGCGAGCTGGACCTGAAGAAGGCGCCCTCCATCAGCGAGACCCTGGACTGGGCGCGCGCGCTGCTGGCCCTGAACGCCACCGAGCTGGACGAGAGGCTGGTCCAGGACACGTTGAACGTGATCCTCAAGTACGAGGGCGACATCCGCAAGGCGCAGGCCGAGCTGGGTCGGCTGCTGGAGCGCAAGCCCGAGCCTCCCGAGCCCGCCAAGCCCGGCAGGCCCGAGCCGGCCAAGCCCGCGCCCGGGCCGGCGGCTTCTTCCGCAGCCCCGCCCGCGCCCAAGCCGGCCGCCAAGAAGGGCCGCCTCCACTAGGCCGGGGAGGAAAGCCCCCCGTGCAGAAGCGGATCCTCGATTTTGCCACGCTGCTCCGCAAGAGCGGCGTCCGCGTGTCCGTGTCCGAGTCGATCGACGCCTTCACGGCACTCGACGAGCTGACCCTGGACGACCGCGAGGTGTTCAAGGACGCGCTGCGCGCCACGATGGTGAAGCGCACGATGGACCTGCCCACCTACGACCGGCTCTTCGACCTCTACTGGTCGGGGTTCTACGACGGGCTGCGGTCGGCCTTCGACGACGCCAGCGCCGGGCTCGAGGCCAAGGGCCTCGACCTCGAGGAGCTGATGGAGCGCCTGAAGGAGTTCCTGGAGAACGCCGAGGGGATGGAGGATGCGGACCTCTCGGAGCTGGCCAAGGCGCTCCTCACCCAGGACCTCTCCCAGCTCGAGCAGATGATCCGCCAGGCGGGCGAGGCCGCCGACGTGGGCCGCATCGAGAACATGCTCCAGGTGGGCTTCTTCACCCGGCGCATCCTGGAGCAGCTCGGCGCGCAGGGCGCCGGCGACCAGCTGCGCCAGCTTCTCGAGCAGCTCCGCGGCATGGGTCTGCCCGAAGAGGAGCTGGGAGCCCTGCGCGAGCTGATCGAGCGGCTGATGGAGGCGCTGCGCGCCAGCGTGCGCGACTTCACCCAGCGCGAGCTCCAGAAGCAGAACTTCGACTACATCGAGAAGTTCCGCCGCGAGACGCTGCTGGAGAAGAGCTTCTACAGCCTCACCGAAGAGGACATCCGGCGCATGCGCGAGGTCGTCACGCGCTTGGCGCAGAAGATCAAGAACATCCTCACCATCCGCCGTCGCCGCGAACGCAAGGGCAAGTTCGACCTGCATCAGACCCTGCGGCGCAACATGCACCACGGGGGAGTGCCCTTCGAGCTGATCTTCAAGGAACGCCGCAAGGACCGGCCCAAGCTGGTGATCCTGTGCGACATCTCGAGCTCGGTGGCCAACGTGTCCCGGTTCATGCTCCTGTTCATGTACAGCCTGCAGGTAGCCTTCACCAAGATCCGCGCCTTCGTCTTCGTCGCCGAGCTGGGCGAGGTGACCCACATCTTCAACGAGAAGGACATCGCCGACGCCGTCGACATTGCGCTCGAGGGCGGCGACGTGATCAACGTCTACACGCGGTCGAACTTCGGCTACGCGTTCCACGAGTTCTGGAAGAACCACCTGTCGTCGTTGGACAAGAAGACGACGGTGATCGTGATCGGGGACGCGCGGAACAACTACAACGACCCGCGCGCCTGGTGCATGGCCGAGATCCACAACAAGGCCAAGAACGTGATCTGGCTGAACCCGGAGAGCCCCGGCGCCTGGGGCTTCGGCGACAGCGTGATGGACAAGTATCTGCCCCACACCGACGTCGCCGAAGAGGTGCGCAACCTGCGCCAGCTCTCGCGCGTGGTGGACAAGCTCGTCCTCTAGGCCCTCCATCCCGGATCGCGTACCGTGGGTCGGTGCACGACCAGGCCCCGCGTTCCTTCGCCGACGAACTCCGGCTCGAGCCTCGAGGTCCCGACGTCTTCGAGGCGGACGTCCACGGCTTCGGCGGCTTGACGCTGGGAGTTGCCGGCCACGCCTTGGCGCGCACCTGCCCCGGTCGGCAGCTGACAGCCTTCCACGGCACCTTCCTGCGCACCGTGGACGGGGAGGGGGCCGCGGAGGTGTCTGTTGTGCGCCTGCGCGACGGTCGGCTCCTGGCGCATCGGCGTGTGGAGGTTCGCAGCGGGGGCCGGGTGCTGTTCGAGGCCAACGGAACGTTCGCGGCACCCGGCGACGGCATCGGCTTCCAGCAGGTCGCGCCGGACCTGGATGTGCCCGCGCCGGAGGAGCTGTCGGACGAGCGTGAGGTCGCGCAGCGCGAAGGCATGGAGTACTGGCCCGGCCCTGTGGCCTTCCGCTGGATCGGCAGCCCCTGGCCGGTGGCCGGGCCCGGCGAGGGCACGCGCTGGAGCGTCTGGGTGCGGCCGCATCTACCGCTGCGCGACGATCCCGCGCTGCGGGCGGGCGCGCTGGCCTTCCTGTGCGACATCCACTGCGACTACGCCGTGCGGCGGCGCTTGGGGCCCGACTTCACCCGCGATCGCTTCATCAGCCTGGAGCAGTCCATGTGGGTGCACGACCCGGCGCCCTGGGACGACTGGTGGCTGATGACCAGCGACACGGACACGGCCGCCCAGGGCCGCGCCCTGAACTGGCGCTGGATCCACGACCGCACGGGGCGCCACATCGCCACCATGGCCCAGCACTCCCTCCTCCGCGACGCGCAGGGCTAGCGTCCGGGGGTAGCCTGCGTAGCCACACCGGAGGCTGCGCACACGCCGACGCCTGCGGCCCGCAAGCCCGAGCCGACGGAGCACAAGCGCCTGCTCCGAGGCCCGACGAGGGCGCGCAGTGAGCCGCAGGCGAACGTAGTGCGGGCCCCCGCAAGGATTGCCTCGGCCGGCTAAGACAGAGAAGCCCCGCCGCATTGCTGCGGCGGGGCTGACAAGGGGGAGGGCGGCGGATGCATTATGGGGGGTGAGAGGTTGGACATTTCAAAAGAGAAATGTCTTATCCGCCGCCGCTCCAAAAACCTTGCTGATGACTCTCCCTGAGTGGGGCTCATCCCCTTGATAGAGCCATTATGCAGAGACCAGAAGCATTGTCAAACACCTTTTGTCGGAATTCTAAAAGCCGATGCGAACCAGTCAATTAGCTTGAATTCTGCACTCCACTACTCGAGCCACTGGCTCCAGGCACCCGGTTTGACGGGAGGAATGCCTCCGGTAGCGTCCCCGCGATGGGCTCCAGCAGGCGTTTTCACATCCGTACGTACGGCTGTCAGATGAACCAGCACGACACCGAGAAGGTGTCGAACCTGCTGCATCACGCCGGCTGGCGGCAGGCCGCCGAGGACGCCGACGCCGACCTGCTGCTGATCAACACCTGCTCGATTCGCGAGAAGGCCGAGCACCGGCTCTACAGCGACCTGGGGCTGCTGCGCGACTGGAAGAGCGCCGCGTCCGGGCGGCTGGTCGGCGTGGGGGGCTGCGTGGCCCAGCAGGAAGGCGATGCCATCCTGCGCCGCTTCCCGCAGGTGGACTTCGTGTTCGGCACCCACAACGTGCGGCTCGTGCCGGAGCTGGTGGCCGCAGCCGAGAGCGGCCGCCGCCAGGTGCGCCGCGAAGAGGTCCGGGACCTGTCGCGCTTCGACCTGCCGGAGCGCCACCCGGACTGGCAGGGCGTCACGCCCGGCCGTGCCTTCGTCACGGTGATGGAAGGCTGCGACATGTTCTGCAGCTTCTGCATCGTGCCCCGGACACGGGGCCGCGAGATCAGCCGACCTGCCGCAGCCATCGTGGCCGAGGCGCAGGAGCTGGCGGCGCGCGGAGTGCGCGAGATCACCCTGCTGGGTCAGACGGTGAACGCCTACGGGCGTCACGCCGTGCGTCGGGGGCACGACGATGTGGGCTTCGCCGCGCTGCTGCGCCGAATCGCGGGAATCCCCGGAATCGAGCGAATCCGCTACACGAGCCCGCATCCGATCTTCTTCGATGAGGACCTGTGCCGCGCCCACGGCGAGCTGGAGAACCTGTGCCCCCACGTCCACCTGCCGCTCCAGAGCGGCTCGGATGCGGTGCTGGCGCGCATGCGCCGCCGCCACGACGCCGAGGCCTACCTGCGTGTGGTGGAGGCCCTGCGCCACGCGCGGCCGGATGTGGCCATCACCACCGACCTGATCGTGGGCTTCCCGGGCGAGAGCGACGCCGACTTCCGCGAGACCCTGCGCGTGGTGGACGAGGTGGGCTTCGTCGACGGCTACTCGTTCAAGTACTCGCCGCGGCCCGAGACGGTCGCGGCCGGCGACCCCGACCGGGTCGATCCCGACGTTGCCCAGGAGCGCCTGGCAGCGCTTCAGGAGCGGCTGCGGGCGCTGACGCTGGCGGCCCACCGGGCTCGTGTCGGCGGCAGGACGCAAATCCTCATCGAGGGCGAGAGCCGGCGCGGCGGGCAGGTCATGGGCCGCGACCCCTGGCATCGGGTCGTCAACGCTGCCACCGGAGCCGCGCCCCCGCAGCCCGGCCAGGTGGCTCCGGTGCGCATCGTCGAGGCCACCCCCCACTCCCTGATCGGCCAACTCGAGGTGAAGGAAACGCCCGAGATCGCCGATGGTAGGGAGACGGAGGGGTGTCGGCCTCGGGGCGCAGGTTCGCCGACCGGCACTTTTCCGTTGTAACTTCTAGCCTCGGCTCGGGAAAGGGCCTCGCATGCCGAAAGCCCGCGTACTCGCGGTCGACGACCAACTCTACTTCCGAACCTTCCTGGAGGGCCTGCTGGCCGAGGAAGGCTACGAGGTCGAGACGGCGGCGGACGGCGTCGAAGCCCTCCACGCCATGGAGCGCGACCGCTTCGATCTGGTCATCACCGACCTGGTGATGCCGGAGATGGACGGCGGCGAGCTCATCAAGCGCATCAAGGAGCGCTGGCCCGACCAGGCCGTGGTCATCGTCTCGGGCGTGGGCGACGTGCAGACGGCCGTGGACGCCATGAAGTACGGCGCCACCGAGTACCTGCTCAAGCCCATCGAGCGCAGCACCCTGGCGCGCACGCTGGAGCAGATCCTCAACGCCCGCCGCCTGCACCGCGAGTCCGAGAAGCTGATGCAGGAGAACCTGGAGTACATGGGCGCGCTGTCTCTGTACGAGCGCGCCGTGGGCCTGTTCGCGACCTTGTCGCTCCAGCCTCTCGCGGAGCGCACCCTGGAGGCCTTCTGCATCGAGACCGGCGCCCAGAGCGGCGTGCTCTGGGTGCGCGACGACCAGGACTCGGACAAGCTCCGCCTGGTGGCGGCGCGCGGGCTGGTGCAGGTGGCCGAGGAGCCCGAGGCGCTGGATGCCGAGCGCCTGCCCCAGGATTTCGGGGCCGGCGAGTCGCTGGTGGTCTTCCTGCGTCACGGCGGCCGGCTGATCGGGCTGGTGCGGCTCTCCGACAAGTTGGAGGGCGACGACTTCGGGGATCCGGAACGTGCGCTGGCCCAGAAGGCCGCGGAGCTGGCGTCCGTCGCGCTGGCCAACTCCCTGAAGCTGCGCAGCCTGGAGCGGCGCTCCTTCCGCGACCCGACCACCAAGGCGTACACGCTGGCGTTCTTCGAGGACGTGGTGCGCAACGAGATCCAGAAGGCCAACCGCTTCGGGCGCAGCTTTGCACTGCTGCTCCTGGAGCTGGACGGTCTGGCCCGCCTGAGCGAGCGTTTCTCGGCACCCGAGCTGGGGCGGTTTCTCGAGTCGCTGGTCTTCCAGGTGAGTCGCGCGCTGCGCTCGACCGACCTGATCGCTTCCGAGAGCGAGGGCCGCTATCGCGTCCTGCTGCCCGAAACCGATGCGCTGGGCGCCGCGGTGCTCAAGCGTCGCATCCGCGAGGCGCTCCAGGCCGCCGACCTGTTCGAGGAGCTGAGCCCCGACGAGCGTCCGCGGCTGCTGCTTTCGGCAGCCAGCTACCCGGCCGACGGCACCCAGGTGGAGATCCTGGGCCACGCGCTGGAGGCGCGGCTCGAAGACGATCGCACTACGCTGCTGCGCAGCCTCGATATCGAGCAGGAGTCGTTCTCCGGCGCCGTGGATGCGCTGCTGGAGCTGGCGCGGCCCGGTTCCCCGCAGACGCCCGAGCAGGTGATGCGCTTCGCCATCGACGAGGTGGCGCGGCGTCCCCGGGACCGGGGCCTGGTGTTCGTCTCGCCCGGGTCGGGGATTCCGGCGGGTGTGCGCGAGAGCCTGGAGCGGCTGCGCGGTCTCCAGCCGCGGGCCGAGGTGGTGCTGGTGAGCGACGCGAAGGCCGACGCCGTGGCCGGCGGGCCGGTCACCTGCGTCTCGGCGCGACGTGCCGGAACCCGCGTGCCCTTCGTCATCTACTACGGAGAGGGTCCGGCCTACGCCCTGATCCGCGAACGTTCGGAAGACGGCGATGCGTCGCCCTTCTTCCACACGAGCGACCGGTCGCTGGTGGAGCACCTGGCCTTCAAGCTCCAGCGCGACCTGGGCGTGTCGGTGGGGCTGTAGGGGGATGCTGTGAGCGCCGTGCTGATCGCCGATGGGGAGGCCACGCGAGCCAAGCGCATCGAGGAGGCCTGTGCCGGGCTGTCCATCGATACGCGCACGGCGGCGCACGGCGCCGGGGCGCTGGAGATGGCCCTGGCGGAGCCGCCGGACGTGGTGGTGGCGCCGTTCGACCTGCCGCTGATCGACGCGGCCAAGCTGGCCGACATCCTGCACACCAACCCGCGGACCCAGGCGGTGCGCTTCTTGTTCCTGGGGCGGCCGCTGGGCCCGGGCGCGGAGCCGGGCCCCGGGGACGAGACGGCGCCGGCCGAGCTGGAGCCGCGCGAGTTGGCGCATCGCATCGAGGCCATGCTCTCCCGTCTGGCGCGTCTGGACGAGGTCGCCGAGGTCGAGGATGATGCCCACGTCAGCGGCCGGCTCAAGCAGATCGCGCTGCCGGACCTGCTGCAGCTGTTCGGCACCAATGCCAAGACGGGAACCCTGGAGCTGGAGCGTTCGGACAGCCAGGGCCGCTCGGAGCGGGGCGCCATCCACCTGGACGCGGGCAATGTGGTCCAGGCTTCGACGGGCGCCGTGGAGGGCGAGAAGGCGCTCTTCCGGCTGCTGGCGTGGAGCGAGGGGACGTTTGCCTTCTCCCCCCGCAAGCCCGACGTGTCCCACGAGATCGACAAGCCGCTGCGCGCCCTGCTGATGGAGGGCATGCGCCAGATCGACGAGAGCAACCGCGCGGGGCGCAGCCTGCCGGCGGCGGACGCCCACGTGGCCCTGCGCGTGAAGAGCACCGACCTCCCCAACATGGTGCACCCGCTGACCCAGGAGGTGCTGCTGCTCCTGGAGATCTATAGCCAGGTTCAGGACGTCGTGGATCACTGCTCGTTCCCGGACTACCAGGTCCTGCGCACGCTTCACACGCTGATGGAGCGGGGCATGGTGGAGATCCGGCGCGGATCCCACGCGCCCCCCAGTCGCCCGGGCCAGGGCCTGTTCACAGCCGCCCAGGCTCGCCGGCTGGGCGACTACCTGGACGCCTCGCGGCCGCGCGGTGCGCCGGCCTGCGATGCCAAGCTGCTGCTGGTCTCCGCGCGACGCGAGGCCACCGCCGATTTCGTGCGCCTGCTGCGCGGCCTGCCGGGGGCACGGCTCGAGGGGGCCTTCGCCGGCGGGACGTTCGAGGCCTCGGATCTTTCGACCGTCGGGCGTCTGCCCGTGGACGACACGCGGGGCCTGCAGATCGTTCACGTGCCCATCGACCCGGCCTATGCGCCGATCTGGCCCCTGGCGGGCCACGGTGCCCTGGGTGTGGTGGTGCTCCTGGAGGGGCGTGTCGCCGAAGCCAGCGCCGTGGTCGGGCCGATCGTGGCGGCACTGCGCGACGTGCCGCGCGCGCGCATCTTCCACGCCATCCTGCTGCGCAAGGGCGAGCGGCCCCTGCCCGACGAGCTGCGCGAGAACGTGGCGCTGCTGGACGAGGCCTCGCTCTTCCTGGTTCCGATCGAGAGCGGCAAGGGCGCCAGCCAGGTCCTGCGGCCGCTGCTGTCGAGGGTCCTGCCGTGAGCGTCGAGAGCCTCAAGCGCTTCGCGCTGCTCGAAGAGCTCTCCGACGAGGAGCGCGAGCTGCTGGACGAGCACCTCGAGGTCGAGGAGCTGGCCGAGGGCCGCGTGCTCTTCGAAGAGGGCGTCGAGGCCGAGGGCCTGTTCCTGGTGCTGGAAGGGGAGGTGGCCCTCGAGACCCAGGAGCAGGGGCGTCTGGCCCGGCTCGGGCCGGGGGCGGTGCTGGGCGGCCTGTCGCTGATCTCCGCGCGACGCCGCGAGGTGACGGCCCTGGCCGTCACCGCCTGCAGCGTCGCCCACATGGAGCGCGCGAGCTTCCGTCGCCTGGTGGATGACGCGCCGCGCCTCGGCTGCCGGCTCCTGGAGGCGCTGCTGCACGAGACCGCCGCTCAGCTTCGAGAGGCATTGCCCGCGCTCCGGCAGGCGCTACCCTCCGCGCCCAACGATGGACACGGATAGGATCCGCGAAGGCCTGACGTTTGACGACGTCCTCCTTGTGCCTGCGGCCTCCGAGGTCCTTCCGACGGACGTTTCGCTCCGTACCCAGCTCACTCCCGACATCGCACTGAACATCCCGCTGGCCTCGGCGGCGATGGATACGGTCACCGAGCACGCCACGGCCATCTGCATGGCGCAGAACGGCGGCATCGGGATCGTGCACCGCAACCTGACGGTCGAGGCCCAGGCCTCCGAAGTGGACAAGGTCAAGCGCTCGGAATCCGGGATGATCGTGGACCCGATCACCATGGAGCCCGAGCAGCCGATCCACGAAGCGCTGGAGCTGATGGCCCGCTACAAGATCTCGGGCTTCCCGGTGACGCGCGGCGGCAAGGCGGTGGGCATCCTCACCAACCGCGACCTGCGCTTCGTGAAGGATCCCACCCAGCCGGTGTCCTCGGTCATGACCTCCGACCACCTCGTGACGGTTCCGCCCGGCACGGGCATGGACCGCGCCAAGGAGCTGCTGCACGAGCACCGCATCGAGAAGCTGCTGGTGGTCGACTCCGACGGCACCCTGACCGGGCTCATCACCATCAAGGACATCGAGAAGGCCCAGCGCTTCCCCCACGCCGCCAAGGACGACATGGGTCGGCTGCGCTGCGGGGCCGCCCTGGGCGTGGGGCCCGAGCGCGAGGAGCGGGCCCAGGCGCTGGTGGACGCCGGCGTGGACGTTCTGGTGGTCGACTCGGCCCACGGCCACTCCGCCGGCGTGCTGCGCACCATCGAGGAGCTGCGCCACGCCTTCCCCGAGCTGCCCATCATCGGCGGCAACGTGGCCACCGCCGAGGGCACCGAGGCGCTGCTCAAGGTGGGCGTCTCCGCGGTCAAGGTGGGCGTGGGCCCGGGCTCGATCTGCACCACTCGGGTGGTGGCCGGTGTCGGAGTGCCGCAGTTCTCGGCCCTGACCGACGCGGTGGGCGTAGCCGGCCGAGCCGGAATCCCGGTGATCTCCGACGGCGGCGTGAAGTACTCGGGCGACGTGACCAAGGGGCTGGCCGCCGGCGCCTCGCTGGTGATGATCGGCTCGCTGTTCGCCGGCACCGACGAGGCTCCGGGGGAGGTGGTCCTCTACCAGGGCCGCTCCTACAAGGACTACCGGGGCATGGGCTCCCTGGGCGCCATGGCCGACGGCAGTCGCGATCGCTACTTCCAGTCCGGCATCGAGACCGGCAAGCTGGTGCCGGAGGGGATCGAAGGCCGGGTGCCGTACCGGGGCAACCTCTCCAACACCATCCACCAGCTGGTGGGCGGACTGCGTTCGGGGATGGGCTACTGCGGGGCGCCCAACCTGGCCGAGCTCAAAGAGCGCGCGCGCTTCGTGCGGATCTCGTCGGCGGGGCTGCAAGAGGGCCACGTACACGACGTGATCATCACCAAGGAAGCCCCGAACTACCGGATCGAGTAGAATCGGAACGTCCCCCCCGACGCGAAGCCGCCGACCTTCCTCCGTGCCGGCCGACCGCGAGAGAGCCATGTCCCCCCGCGATGCCCATCGTGACCGGGTCCTGATCCTGGACTACGGGTCCCAGTACACCCAGCTCATTGCGCGCCGGATCCGAGAGCAGCGCGTCTACTGCGAGATCCAGCCGCCGACCCTGGACGCCGACGCCGTGCGTGCCTGGAAGCCCGCCGGGATCATCTTGTCCGGCGGTCCCTCCAGCGTGCTGGATGCCGACGCGCCCCAGATCGACCCTGCGATCTTCGAGCTGGATCTTCCGATGCTCTGCGTCTGCTACGGCCTTCAGCTCCTGGCCCACCACCTGGGTGGCCTGGTGGAGCCTGCCGACGAGCGCGAGTACGGGCCCGCCGAGCTTTCCATCGAGCGCGAGGACCCGATCTTCGACGGCCTGGGCGAGCGCCAGCGACGCACGGTGTGGATGAGCCACGGCGACAAGGTCCAGCGCTTGCCCTCCGAGTTCGGCGTCCTGGCCACCAGCGAGGGCTCGCCGTTCGCCGCCGTGCGCCATCGAGACAAGCCGATCTACGGGCTCCAGTTCCACCCGGAGGTGATCCACACCGACGGCGGCGAACGGATCCTGGCCAACTTCGTGCACGGCATCTGCGGCTGCACGGCGTCGTGGACGATGGAGGCCTTCATCGAGGAGGCCGTGGAGAAGATCCGCGTCCAGGTGGGCAACGCGCCGGTGGTCTGCGGACTCTCGGGTGGCGTGGACTCGGCCGTGGCGGCTGCACTGGTGCACCGCGCAGTGGGCGACCAGCTGACCTGCATCTTCGTGGACAACGGCCTCTTGCGGGAGGGCGAACGTCAGGAGGTGGAGTCCACCTTCCGTCAGGCCCTGGGGATCCGCCTGCTGACCAACGATGCGTCGTCGCGCTTCGTCCAGGCGCTGGCGGGTGTGATCGATCCGGAGGAGAAGCGCCGCATCATCGGGCATCTCTTCATCGAGGTCTTCGAGCACGAGGCGGAGCGGCTGGACGACGCCCGCTTCCTGGTCCAGGGCACGCTCTACCCCGACGTCATCGAGAGCGTCTCCGTGCGCGGACCGGCGGCCACGATCAAGAGCCACCACAACGTGGGGGGGCTCCCCGAGGTGATGAAGCTGGAGCTGGTGGAGCCCCTGCGCGAGCTCTTCAAGGACGAAGTGCGGGAGGTGGGGCGTAACCTGGGCCTGCCCGAGACCGTGGTGGGCCGCCACCCGTTCCCGGGACCGGGGCTGGCCGTCCGGATCGTGGGCGAGATCACGCCGGAGCGCCTGGCCACCCTGCGGCGCGCCGATGCCGTGGTGACCGAGGAGATCCGCCGCGGCGGCGTGTACGAGTCGTTGTGGCAGGCCTTTGCGGTCTTCTTGCCGGTGCAGAGCGTGGGCGTCATGGGCGACTCGCGCACCTACGAAAACGTGATCGCCGTGCGGGCGGTCACCTCCGTGGACGCCATGACCGCCGACTGGGCGCGGCTGCCGGGCGACGTACTGGCCGCGATCTCGTCGCGGATCATCAACGAGGTGAAGGGCGTGAACCGGGTGGTGTACGACATTTCGTCGAAGCCGCCGTCCACCATCGAGTGGGAGTAGGGCGGTGTCCCACGCGCCCTTCGTCCACCTTCACCTCCACACGCAGTACTCGCTCCTCGACGGCGCCATCCAGCACGCGCCGCTCTTCCAGCAGTGCAAAGCGCTGAACATGCCCGCCGTGGCCATGACGGACCACGGCAACCTGTTCGGCGTGGTCGAGTTCTACCAGAAGGCCATGGCCAGCGGCGTGAAGCCGATCATCGGCTGTGAGGTCTACATCGCTTCGCGCTCCCGCTTCGAGAAGGAGAAGCGCGAGCG
>JAFDET010000188.1 GCA_019310195.1 Deltaproteobacteria bacterium | reverse complement strand
TCCAAGACTGTCCCCCAGTGCAGTTATGCAGGAACGTCCCTCTGCGCAGGAGTGGTACTGGGTGCAGTTCTGATGCTGGGGGGGTGTGCGCCGGGGGGGGCGCCTGCGCCCCAGGCGTCTTCCGCGGTGGGCGAGCGGGTTGCGGTGACGCGCTACACGGTGCGCGCCGGGCGGCCTGCGATGGGAACGCTCCTCGAGCTGAGCCTGGTGATGCGCGATCCGGACCGCGGCCAGCGCGCCACCCAGGCGCTCTTCGCCCGGGTACTGGAGCTGGAGCGGCTGTTCACCACCTTTGCCCCGGACAGCGCGCTGAACCGGCTGTCCGACGCGGCCGCGCGCGGCGCGCAGCCGGTGGACATCCGGCTGGCGCGCATTCTGGGTGAGTCGCTGGCCTACACGCGGCGCACCGACGGCGCCTTCGACATCAGCGTGGGGCCGCTGGTCGAGCTCTGGTCCCGTGCTGGCGAGAGCGGCCGCGTTCCCAGCGATGCCGAGATCGCAGCCACCCTGCTGCGGGTGGGGCCCGCCGGGATTCACATCCGCAACATCGGGCCGACGGTGGAGCTGAAGCATCGCGGCATGCGCCTGGACCTGAGCGGCATCGCCAAGGGCTGGGCCCTGGACCGTCTGGCCGAGGTGCTGGACGCGGGCGGCGTGCGCGACGCGCTGCTGGACTTCGGACAGTCCAGCATCCTGGCCCTGGGCAAGCCCTTGGACGCGCCGGCGTGGACGGTGGCGCTGCGGGCGGGAGACGAAGGCGTGGCCGGAATCGTCTCCCTGCGCGACGGCATGGGATTCTCGGTCTCGGGCGCCCTGGGCCGCTACTTCGAGATCGACGGTGTGCGTTACGGCCACGTCATCGATCCGCGCAGCGGCCGGGCCTTGACCCGCAACGTGCAGGCCGCGGTGGTGGCGCCCGACGCCACGGCCGCCGAAGCCTGGAGTACGGCGCTCACCGTGCTGGGGCCCGAGGGCCTGGCTCGGATCGAAGCCGAAGCCGGTGTCGAGGCTCACCTGCTCCTGGAAGACGGCAGCAGCCGCACCACGTCCGGCTGGGCCGAGGCCACCGCTTTCGAGCCCGCTTCGTGACGCGGCGGGAGGGCGTCGAACGCAACCTCCGCCTCTATCCGGTCTACCAGATCCTCCGCAACGCTTTGAGCAGGCGCTGCTCCTCGAGGCGATCTACTACGTGGCGGCCGTTGCCCTGGAGGTGCCGTCGGGTTATCTGGCGGACCGCCTCGGCCGCCGGCCCACCTTGATCCTGGCCATGCTCGCCGACGTGGGGGCGGCCGTGGTCTTCGCCACCACGGGTGCCTTTGCGCCGTTCGTTGCGGCCCAGGTCCTCAAGGCCGCGGGCCACGCCTTCAACTCTGGCGCCGACTCGGCGCTGCTCTTCGACTCGCTCCGCGAGCTGGAACGCGAGCCCGAGATCGGACCGCGCGAGGCGTATGCCTTCTCCGCCGGGCTCACCGCTACGGCGATTGCGGCCTTGGTGGGCGGCCTCTCGGCCGGCATCGACTTGCGCATCGCCTGGCTGCTCACGGCGCTGACGTCGGTCGGCGGCCTGGTGATTGCGCTGCTCTTTCAGGAGCCCGAGCGGGGCGAGGCGGGGCAGGGCGTATCCCAGGCGCTGGCTGGCGTGGCCCGGCGGCTGAAGGACCCGGCGCTGCGCTGGATCTTCGTCTTCGTGGTGGGCATGGTCGTGCTGAACCACGTCCCCTACGAGTTCTTTCAACCCTACGTGGAGCTGCTGCTCGGGGCGTCGGATCCGGGCTACTCGTTCACGCCCGCGGTGACGGGCGTCCTGGCGGCGGCCATGGCGCTGGGCGGCGCGCTGGCGAGCCGCGGCGCCATGCGCGTGCGCGCTCGCTTCGGGGTTCGCCCCAGCCTGCTGGCCGCGATGGCGCTTCAGCTCGTGATCATCGCCTCCATGGCCATCGCGTTGGCGCCGTGGGTGCTGGTGTTCGTCCTGTTGCGCAGCACGCCCATGGGTCTGCTGAATCCGATCATGCTGGCCGAAGTGCACCCGCGCGTGGAGACGCGGATTCGCGCCACCTATCTCTCGCTGCAGAGCTTCGCCGGGCGGCTCGCCTTCGCCGTCTGCCTCGCCCTCTCGTCCCGGGCCGTGGCCGGCCTGGAGACCAGCCACGAGGCCATGGCCCAGGTGCTGAGGGCCTACCTGGCCGGCGGGCTCCTGCTGGGCGTTGCGCTGGTCTGGACGGCCCGCCGCGCGCAGCCGCGCCCCGACGTCTACGATGACGAGGGAGGCTGAGCCTGCGAGCTCAGCCTCGCAGCAGCGCGAGAACCTCGTCGTCCTCGGGGAAGCGCCCGGCCTCGTGCTTCGAGAAGACCAGGCTCCCATCCACCTCGACATCGAAGATGCCGTCGTCGCCCTTGTGGAGGACCGGCTTCACGGAGAACTCCTGCTCGATCTTGGCCGCCAGACCGGAGGCCCGAGGCAGGTAGTTTCAACGCACGCAGTAGGTGATCGCGACCTTCATCGGGCCCAGTCTAGCGCTTTGGGTCAGATTCCAGCGAAGAAGTCGTTGCCCTTATCGTCCACCACGATGAAGGCGGGGAAGTCCTCCACCTGAATCCGCCAGACCGCCTCCATGCCCAGCTCCGGGTAGTCCAGGACCTCGACCTTCTTGATGTTGTCCTGGGCCAGGATGGCGGCGGGCCCGCCGATCGAGCCCAGGTAGAAGCCCCCGTGCTTGGCGCAGGCGTCGGTCACGATCTGGGAACGGTTGCCCTTGGCCAGGCTGACGAAGCTTCCGCCGTGCTCCATGAAGAGGTCCACGTAGGAGTCCATGCGTCCCGCCGTGGTCGGGCCGAACGAGCCCGAGGCGTAGCCCTCGGGGGTCTTGGCCGGTCCCGCGTAGTAGACGATGTGGTCCTTGATGTAAGCGGGCAGTCCCTCGCCCGCCTCGATGCGCTCCTTGAGCTTCGCGTGGGCGATGTCGCGGGCAACGACGATGGTTCCGCTGAGTGCCAGTCGCGTCTTCACCGGGTGACGCGACAGCGCGGCGCGGATCTCCTGCATGGGGCGGTCCAGATCGACCGCGATCACGTCGCCGCCCAGCTCGCCGTCGCCGATCTCCGGCAGGAAGCGTGCCGGGTTGGCCTCGAGCTGCTCCAGGTAGATCCCGTCGCGGGTGATCTTGCCCAGGATCTGGCGGTCCGCCGAGCACGACACGCCGATGCCCACCGGGCAGCTCGCCCCGTGGCGCGGCAGCCGGATGACGCGGACGTCGTGGCAGAAGTACTTGCCGCCGAACTGGGCGCCGATCCCGGTGCGCCGCGTGAGCTCGTGGACCTGCTTCTCCAGCTCCAGGTCGCGGAAGGCGCGGCCGGCTTCGTTCCCCTCGGTGGGAAGCGTGTCCAGGTAGCGGGCGCTGGCCAGCTTGACTGTCTTCAGAGTGCTCTCCGCCGAGGTGCCGCCGATTACGATCGCCAGGTGGTAGGGCGGGCAGGCCGCGGTGCCCAGGGCGCGGATCTTCTCGTCCAAGAAGGCCAGCAGCGAGTCCGGGTTCAGCAGCGCCTTGGTCTGCTGGAAGAGGAACGTCTTGTTGGCTGAGCCGCCGCCCTTGGTGACGAAGAGGAAGTGGTACTCGTCGCCGGGCTCGGCGTGGATCTCGATCTGCGCCGGCAGGTTGTTCCCGGTGTTCTTCTCCTCGTACATGGAGACCGGCGCCATCTGCGAGTAGCGGAGGTTCGTCTGAGTGTAGGTCTGATGGATCCCGCGCGAGAGGGCCTCGACGTCGTCGCCGGCCGTCCAGACGTCCTGCCCCTTGTGCCCGTGGACGATGGCCGTGCCGGTGTCCTGGCAGGACGGGAGCACCATGCCGGCGGAGACGTTGGCGTTCTTCAGCAGCTGGAGCGCCACGAAGCGGTCGTTCTCCGAGGCCTCCGGATCTTCGAGGATGCTGCGCAGCTGGCCCAGGTGGCCGGGCCGGAATAGATGCGAGACGTCGCGCACGGCCTCGGCGGCGATCTGCTGGAGTGCCGCGTCGTCCACCTTGAGGATCTCGCGTCCGTCGAGCTGGACCGTCGACACGTGGTCACGGGTAAGCTGTCGGTACTCGGTGTCGTCGGGGCCGAGCTCGAAGAGGGGCTGGAACCGGAAGTCGCTCATGGGGTCTCCTCGGCACCGAGAATAGCAGTCCCCTCGACGACTAGGGTACGCGCGGGGCCGCGGGCCTGCTGGTAGGTGCGCGTCTCCGGATCGAACCACGGGACCGCGACTTCCGGAAGGCCGACGCGTCCCGGGTTGCGCGGCACGATCCGGTAGCGGAAGGTGCGCCGCGCCACGAAGTTGCGGTCGGCGTCGATGTCGGTGGTGGGGGGCTCGGCAAACACGTCCACGCCGGGCAGGCTGTTCTCGCGCAGGGGCGGTGCGGTGTTCCAGACGTTCCCGCCGCCACGCACCAGGATCCAGAGCTGCGCCGTCTGCCCCAGGGCGATCCGCTCCGGGACCAGCCGGGTGGTGACGCGCACCGGACTCACCAGGCCGGAGAAGCCCGGCGGGCGGCCCACGTCGGGAAGTGGCAAGACCTCCAGGCTCGCGCCGGCCACCTCGATGCGTTCGCCGTCGCAGTCGAGGCTGGCCGCGGGAATCTCGAGGCGGCCGGTGCGAGCCGGGAAGAGGGCGCGGCGCTCTCTGGAGGCCCGCCAGCGCCCGCCGTCCCGCTCGATGGGTTCCGCGAGGGCTTCGCCCGGCAGCCACTCCGCGCGGAAACCCACAAAACGCGGCGCCCGCCGCCAGTCCACCTCGCGCACGTCGGAGCGCCGCAGGATCTCCGCGCGCCAAAGGACCAGTTGACCGATGAACGCACGCTCGGGCTCCACGGAAACACGGGCGCTGCACGGTGCGGCCGCGTCGGCGGTTGCAGCGGAGGAAGCCAGCAACAGCAGCAGACCCAGGGCTGCGGCTACCACCCGGGCCCCCGCCGGCCTGCGCTTCGCTCTGCGGCATCGCGGCCCGCAGCCCGCAGGCCGCGTCGGGCGTCGTCGCGCACCGACTCCAGCCAGCGGCGGGCCTCCTCCGGAGTGAGCGGGTCCGGATCTGCGGCGGCGGGGGTGGGCTGCGGCCTTTCATCCCGGCGCTCGCTCTCGGAGTCCGGACGCTCGCTCGGCGGGGGCGGCGGTGTCTTCTCGGCCAGTGCGGCCAGGGTCCACTCCAGGTTGTAGACGCTCCTGCGGCGTTCGGGTGCGAGCGCCACGGCATCCAGGAAGGCGTCGCGGGCCGACTCGAGGTCGTTCTCGGCCAGCGCCACGACACCCAGGTCATGGTATGCCACGGCCGCCAGCTGCGGATCCGAAGCGCGCAGCGCGGCCGCGGTCAGGGCGCGTCTCGCCTCGGCGTTGTGCCCGCGCTCCGCGCGGGCGATGCCCAGCCGGACCAGCGCTTCGGGGTCTCCCGGGTGCCGGCGAAGCTGTGCCTCGAGGGCGCGTTCCTCGGGCGACGCCGCGCCCAGCGCGGCAAGCAGCGTGAGGGCGGCAACGCCGCCGGCCGCGCGCCGGCCCGGCCGCAGCCCCGTGGCCTCCAGCGCCAGCAACAGGCACGCCAGCAGCGCGAAGGGGGCTACGCGCACTGCGGCCACACGGCGCTCCACCGCGCTGCCCGGCGCCGCCGCCACGTCGCGGCGCAGCGCCGAAACCAGAGACGTGAGGTCCACCTCGCCCCAGCGGTCGGCGCGGAAGCTGACGCCATCGGTCATCTCTGCCAGCCGTGCCAGGCGCGCGGGCTCGCGCCGGGTGAGCACCTCGCGACCCCGGCGATCGCGCAGCCAGGTGTCGCCGTCGGGAATGGGCGCGCCGGTCTCGCTGCCGAAGGCCACACCGATCACGCGGACGCCGGCGCGCGCGGCCTCCAAGCCCGGCACCGACGCATCGCCGCGCGCCGGGTCTTCGCCGTCGGACAGCACCAGCAGCACGCGCGGGCGGTCGCTGGCGTCGAAGGCCGACAGGGCTGCGAGCACGCCGTCGTCGAGGCGCGACCCAGGTGTGCCCACCAGGTCCGGATCCAGGAAGGGAAGCATCTCCGCCAGGGCGCCGGCGTCCGCGGAGAGCGGCGTCAACAGCACGCCGTGGCCTGCGTACGCCGCCAGGGCGACGCGGTCGCCCGCAGCCAGGCCGGCCAGCACGTCGCGGGCGGTTCGGCGTGCGCGGTCCAGGCGGCTGGGCGGCGTATCCCGGGCCGTCATGCTGCGCGACACGTCGAGCAGCACCACCACGTCGGCGCCGGCCGCCTCCACGCGCTCGCTGCGCATGCCCAGGCGCGGGCCGACCAGCGCCACGCCCAGGGCGCCCAGCGCCAGGAGCAACGTGGCGTCGCTCCAGTCGGGCCGCGGAGCGCGCGGGCCAAGAAGCCGAAGCCGACGCCGGCGGGCCAGGAGCCGCCCGAGCGCTACGGCCAGTGCCGCCGTAGCGACGCCCAGCGCAGCGGGCGCCAGCCAGTCCGGATGCTGGAGCCACGGGCCGTTCACGGGAGGCGCCTGCGCGCCAGCCGGGCCAGGCCCAACTCGGCGAGAAGCGCGCCGGCAGCCAGCAGCAGCAGCGGCTGCGGCCGCGCCTGGGATTCACGGCGCGGTGGCGCCTCGCGCAGCACGCGCTCGAGCCCGTCGATCTCGGCGTACACGGCGCCCAGGTCGGCCGAGCGCCGCGCCAGGAACGCGCGCCCCCCGGTGGCGGCGGCAATCGCCTCGAGCGCCGGTACGTCCAGGTCGTGGCGTTCGAAACGCACGCCGCGCGCTCCGGCGGCCACCGGCACCTCGCCACCGATGCCGATGCCCACGGTGTGTACGCGTACGCGGTGATGCGCGGCCACCTCGGCGGCCACGTCCGGCGGGACGGTTCCCGCGTTGCTGTGCCCGTCGGTCAGCAATACCACCAGCCGGCCCTCGGGTTCGGGGCCGCCCCCCAGGGCGCGCTTGGTGGCGAGGACCAGCGCGTCGCCCAGGGCCGTGGCTTCGCCGGCGATGCCCGGCTCCACGCGCTCTAGCGCCGCTGCCAGCAGGCGCCCGTCGCGGGTCAGTGGGACCTGCGTGAAGGCACGCTCGCCGAAGAGCACCAGCGCCACGCGATCGCCCTCCGCCGCGCGGCGCGCGGCGAAGCGCGCCACCACCTCGCGGGCCAGGTCGAAGCGCGTGCGGCTCTCGCCCTGGGCCGCCACGTCCAGCGCGCGCATGCTGGCCGAGGCGTCCATGGCCAGCACCAGGTCGAGGCCCGGCGAGGCGTCCGGCGCCGTGTCGCCCAGCGCAATCGGCTGCGCCAGCACCAGACCGGCGGCCGCAAAGGCCAACCCGCGCAGGGCCAGCGCCCCGGCACCCACCGGGTCGAAGCGCCTCGCGCC